>NZ_WKDB01000017.1:0-103156 GCF_021606215.1 Pseudomonas sp. PA-5-4B
GGCCTCGGTGACGTCATCGAAGCCTACGAAGAAGTCGCCAACCGTCTCGGCGTACCGCTGTAACCGACGCAAGCATCTGATAGCACGGAAAAAAATCGCTTTTTTGGTTTGCTTTCGCGAAACACACTGTTATGATGCGCGCCGTTGGAGAGATGCCAGAGTGGCCGAATGGGACGGATTCGAAATCCGTTGTACCTTCACCGGTACCTAGGGTTCGAATCCCTATCTCTCCGCCATTATTGAATAACGAAAAACCCCCGATAACTTAATTGTTGTTGGGGGTTTTTTGTTTGGGGCAGAAATGTCGAGGCGATTTCTGCTACGGTCATTCATCAGATGACACGTGGAGCGCAACATGAACGTTGAGCAAGTGTTGGCTCACTTATTGGCCGGTATTCCTGATCTGATCGCGGTTTATGTCTTTGGCAGTCAGGCGACAGGCGAGGCACATGCTGACAGCGATCTGGACTTGGCAGTGCTTGTTGCGGGCTCTGTGGATCCGCTGCTGTTGTGGCGGTTAGCTGGAGAGCTTGCTGACATTGTGGCGGTGCCCGTTGATTTACTCGACCTGCGGGCGGCGTCCACCGTCATGCAATATCAAGTCATAACAACAGGGCGCAGGCTCTGGAACAAGGACAGCCAAGCAGGTATTTTCGAGAGTTACATCCTCAGCGAAAAAACCGAGCTGGACACTGCAAGGGCAGGGTTGCTGGCCGATATCCAGAAGGAAGGGAAAGTGCATGGTCGATGATGTGCTCATCAACAAAGCGTCGAGCATTGAGCGTTGTGTCGCTCGCGCTCGCGAGGAATACGACAAGAACCCCACCAGTTTCGCTACTGATTTCACCCGTCAGGATGCGGCGATTCTTAATATTCAGCGTGCGTGTGAGGCCGCTCTGGATATGGGGCAGCATCTAATTCGACGTGAACGACTGGGTGTTCCTCAGGGTGCTCGAGACGTGTTTGAGTTGCTGTCACGAGGCGGTTGGGTCCAATCGTCTCTGCTGACCAACCTGAAAAACATGGTCGGTTTCCGCAATATCGCAGTGCATGAGTATCAAACGCTTCAGTTGCCGATCACTGTTGCAATCATCACTCAGCATTTAGGTGATTTTCTGGCATTTAGCGCATTTATCCTGACTAAGGATGCAGGGCAGTCAGCGGTTGTCGCAGATACTGGGTTCATTTGAACGAGCTTGACTTGGTCCCCCTGGGCTTTCTGTCCAAGCGCAATATTGCGAAGGATGTCAGATCTACTGCTAGCTCAAACGCTCGCCCGCTTTACGATAAGCCTGTTCACGCTCCCGTTTATCAATGGCCACCACCACCACTGTGATTTCCTGATCGATCACCTGATAAACCAGCCTGTAACCGCTGCTGCGTAGCTTGATTTTGTAGCAGTCGGGCAGGTCATGCAGGCGATTGGCTTCAATACGTGGGTTGTTCAGGATGGCCACCAGCTTCTTCTTGAGCTGCTGACGAATGGTGTCGCCGAGCTTTTGCCACTCCTTCAATGCACGCGCATCGAAATCAAGGCTATAGGTCATCTATAGAAACCTTTACCCGTTGAGGCGATGCCAATCGTTCCCGGACGGTGGCCATCAACGCTTCATCTTCCTCAGTCATCAGAACGGGCTTGAAAGGTAGCTGGCCGCGATCCGCCACGTATTGCAGGGCCTGGCGCATCAGTTCGGAAGGCGTAACGCCGAGCTTTTCCAGTTCGAGATAGGCGCGCGCTTTCAGGTCGTCATCGATACGGATGCTTATAGTCGCCATGGGAAAGATCCTCGTGTAATGACGTTGGTCATTACATTGGATCAAGAGGGGCTTATTGGCAAGCCTGTCGGGATGTATGGCGTTCGCATACTCCCTTGTTAGCGCGTCACAATGTCCATGTGTCATAGAGGCTCCTCAGCACACCAGCGATCTTTTTTAGGCTAGCCCAGGGGCTTGGGTACACAAGCTTCATTGTGGGAACACTCATTACTGGGCGTTTCCAAATGCGTGATTACCGGTGGCATTGGCTCTGCAGCTATCATGGGCCTCGCGCAATTGATCGAGAATGCTCAGGCATTGGTCGACGCTGCACTTGAGCGTCATGCCCCAACGGATAAACCAGGCAACTAACCCTCTACCCCTGAAACAAAAAAAGCCTGCCGAGCTCAATGCTCAGCAGGCTTTTTAGTGGTTACCGAGTCGTGTCAGCCCGGCTGCGCAGCCAAGCTATTACTCACATTACGCCCCAACACCAGCACGGTCACAAACCCAAGCCCCACCAGCGCCGTGGCCAGGCTCAAGAGCATTGCGCTGCCCATTTGGTCCACGATCCGGCCGCCAAAGAATGAACCCAGGGCGATGATCACTTGGAACAGGGCAACGAACAGCGGCATGCCGCGTTCGACGTCTTTAGGTGCGACCACAAACATCCAGATACTCGCGCAGGCCGGGAAGGCGCCGAAGGCGAAGCCCCAGAGTGCGATCAGCATCGCGGCGCCGGTCATGCCGGTGGCGAAGTGAGGGAACAGCGCGGTGCTGGTGCCGATCATCAGCGCGACCAGCAGCAGGGTGTGACGCACGCTGCGGTTGGCGGCGAAACCGGCAAAGACGTTGCCCATCACGCCGGCCACGCCATACAGCAGCAACAGAGAGCCGATGGTCGGTCCGTCGAAGCCGGAACTGTTTTTGAAGAACGGCGCGACATAGGTGTAGGCAGCAAAGTGCGCCAGGCCGATCAGCAGCACGGCGATCAAGCCGACCCGCGCTTGTGGGTTGATAAACAAGGCCGGCAGGTCACGGATCTGGATGGCCTTTTCCGGGGTGAGTCGCGGCAGCAGGAACACCTGCGCCAGCAGCACCGGCACGCCGACAATCGCGGTCACCAGGAAGGTCATGCGCCAGCCCATCAGGCCACTGAGCCAGGTGCCGACGGGTACGCCCAGCACGGTGGCCAGGGTCACGCCCATCATGATGATCGAGGTAGCCTTCGCTACGCCTACGCCCTTGGGCGCCAAGCGGCCGCTGAGGGCAATGGCCGTGGCCCAGAAGCCGCCGATGCTGATGCCGAGCAGGACACGGCCGAACAGCAGCAGGCTGAAGTCGCTGGCGTAGGCCACTACCGTGTTGGCGATGATCATGATCAGCGTCAGGCCGATCAGCAGGTAACGACGGTCCATGCCGCCAATGATCACCGACAGCAACGGCGCGGCGAGGGCGGCCATGATGCCGGGCAGCGTGACCATCAGGCCAGCGTGACCGGCACTGATGCCCAGGTCGCTGGCGACGTCATTGAGCACGCCCACCGGCAGAAACTCACTGGTTACCAGGGCGAAAGCGCCTACGGCGACCGAGAGAATCGCCAGCCACTGCTGTTTGACACTTTGTTGATTATGTTCGGGACGGCCGCTGTGGGCCTGGCTGGGGCTTGGCATAGTGTCGGTTCCAGAAGGAATGTCGCCTGAAGCCAGGCGAAGGGGAGGGAAAGTGGAGGCGATTATAGGAACCGGTGCTGGCAATCACACAGGCGCTCGTTTCGATAATAACCATCAGTGCAATCGATTCGACGCTCTGGGACGGCCTTGATGCTCGGCGAGCCAGCCTGCTATGGCAAGTAGCCTTGTGGCGAGCAGGCTTTTTGTGGCGAGCAGGCTTGCCCTGCGTTGGGCTGCGTAGCGGCCCTAAAACCTGCCACCGCGATCCTCCCCCCTGACACTCGGCGCGTGGGATGGGGCGGCTTCGCCGCCCAACGCAGGGCAAGCCTGCTTGCCACACCAGACCTGTTTGCCACAGTGACAGTGTTTACGGTTGAGTGGCGGTCTCTGCGGTCGTATTTGTACTCTGCGCGGTCATCTGGTCATGGAGTTTGCGGGCAACGCCCAAACGCGAGAGCTTGGTCAAAATACAGAAGACCGCAAATATCGACAGGCAGGCGATGAACAGCAAAAAGCCTTTTTGCTCTTTCAACCCGGTTTTTACATTTTCACCATAAGTGGGCGAAAGAAATAGCGTGCAAATGGTATTGATGGTGCTTTCCGAGAAGTCCTCGTTATAGAACTTTTCCAGTGCCGTTGGTGATTTGCACTCGTCCACAGACAGCGTTTCGCTGGGCCAGAAATGGAATTTGGCGTTGTTTTCCGACAGATAGAAAGACGGCACATCCGAGGCTTTTTTCAAGGACACCATCAGGTAGCTGGAGTCAGCCAATGGCGGCGTGATGCTGATAATCGCCAGGAAAAAGGCGCCCAACCCCAAAAACCAATTACGCTTGAAGGGGGTGATCATTGCCTCTTTAAGCGATAACTGAGTGAAGTCTTTCCAGTCAATGTACTTTCTGATCCTGGCCACATCGTTGTAACTGAAGTTGTTGTCAGTGATCCACTGATCGGCTTGCCGCGCGTGTTCCAGGTTTTGCGCGGGGATATTGAATTCGAACCGATAATATTCAACTTCGCGCAGGTCTTTGCGGGTGGCCTCATATTTTGGGTTTTCAAATGTGGTCGAGCCACCGAAGAACCGCCACATCAAGTCACGCAGAAAAATCAGCGAGCCTGAGCGCGAGTAGATATATAAAACCAGCGCACATATTGCCAGGCCACTGAGCAGCCCGACGATGGCGGCATAGTTTTGAAACGTCCATGTGACGATATTATCGTTGAGTACAGGTTGGGACATGCAGGGTCATCCTTGAAGGGTTATTAGAGCGGCGCGTCAGCGAAGTTGCTGTGACTGGTCGGGCGAAAATCTAATAAAAACAAGACGACTTTTCAAACATTATCATTGCGTTGAACTTCGAACTGGGCGGGTACTACATAACGCTGGAATCTTTCTTACGTGTTTTAAAAACAAAGGCTACAGCCAGTTCGTTGCGAACGGATATTTAACTCACTATCTTCTGACTACGAGACGTTCACTCGTAGGCTTTCCCCTCAAACGCAAAGGAAATGCACCATGATCAAAAACACCAAAAAGACCTCCAGCACGATGGCGACGTTGGCCGCCGAAATCTTGAATAATCCAAACGCCTCGGCCATAGCCAAGAGCCTGGCTGCGTCGGCGCTGTCCCAGACCGGTACTGATAAGCAGACGAGTGCACACATGGAGGAAAAGGCCGGCAAAGCCCTTCAAAGCGATAAATACAGTGAGGAAACCAAGTCCTTGGCGGCCTCAGTCCTGTCCCAAGCCAACAAAGAGCGGGGAAACTGAGTCATAAAAACCGCATAAAAACGCCCCGTCGTTGAATCAGCGACGGGGCTCCTTGGTTTCCCGATCAGCAAAAATTATTCGCCCCCCACCGAATAACTTTCACCACTGCGGTGTTCACTTCACAGACCACCCAGGAAACGCCCATGAACACAGCATCCGACCGCTATGACCGCCTGACCCGCAGCTTCCACTGGCTGACCGCCGCCGTGGTGATCTTCATGTTTGCCAGTGCGCATATCTGGGAAAACCTGGAGAAGGGCACACCGCTGCGCAAGGGCCTGCAAGCGCTGCATATCTCTTTAGGTATCGTCATGGCGCTGTTGATTGCCGCGCGGATTGTGTGGCGTATGTTCGGCGGCAATCGGCCCAAGGCCGACAGTCACCCGGCGCTTAACCTGCTGGCGAAATTGGCGCATGGTTGCCTGTACCTGTTGCTGGTGTCGCAGATTGTGTTGGGCTTCCTGTTTCGCTGGGCTCAAGGTGAGCCCTTCAATTTTTTCGGACTGTTTGCCGTGCCCGCGCCTTTTGTGATCGATCATGCCTGGCGGGGCACCTTGGGCGGCCTGCATAACAATGTGGCCTGGGCGATCATCCTGCTGGCGGGCGTGCATGCCATAGCTGCGCTCTGGCATCACTACGTGCTGGGCGACAGCACCTTGCGCCGGATGTTGCCGGGCGCACGCAATGCGCTTTAACAGTGATGTTTCCTCCCTATCATTACGGAGTAAGACAACCATGAAGGCTCGCCACGAACACCCTGTCACCTACCGCACCGCGCTGGTCTTCGGCGCTTGCCTGGCCGCCGCTTTGCTCGCAGGCCAGGCCCACGCCTCCGGCGATGAGTCGGCCCCGCCCAAGCCCAACTGCCCCAAGGGCCAGGTCTGGGACACCAAGACCGGCAAGTGCGTGCTGCAAACCAGCAAGGCCACCTCCGACGCCGACCGCACCGATTACGCCTACCGCCTGGCCAAGGACGGGCGCTTTGATGAGGCGCTGGCCTTGCTCGACACTCTGCAAAATCCCAACACCGCCAAGGCCCTCAACTATCGCGGCTACGCCACGCGCAAGCTGGGGCGCACCGATGAGGGCATCGGTTATTACCTCAAGTCGGTTGCACTCGACCCCAACTACGCACAGGTTCGCGAGTACCTGGGCGAGGCCTATGTGATCAAGGGCCGGGTCGACCTGGCGCAAGAGCAACTGGTGAAAATCAAAGCCTTGTGCAGTACCACCTGCGAAGAATACGAAGACCTGGCCGCAGCCATCGCCGCAGCGCCACAGGCTTGAACGCCGTGAACCTGTCCGCAGGAGGCAGCCATCGTTCGGGACGCTGAGTTTCGCCGCGAGTTGGGCCAATTGTTGCCACGCTTGTGGCGATACGGTTGGGTGTTGTCGCGGCAAAAGCACCTGGCCGAAGATCTGGTGCAAGCCACCTGCGTAAGGGCCTTGGAGCGTGCCGGGCAATTCGTGGCCGGCACGCGCCTGGATCGCTGGTTGCTGGCGATCATGCACTCGATCTGGCTCAACGAACTGCGCTCGCAACGGGTGCGCCAAGGGCAGGGGTTTGTTGATGCCGAGCAGGTGCTGTCGTTTGATGGCGAGCGCCAGGCGCAGGAACAGATACTGGCCGCACAAGTGATCAAGCGCGTTAACGGTTTGCCCGAAGCGCAGCGCGAAACCGTGTTTCTGGCGTATGTCGAAGGGCTTTCATACAAGGAAATTGCCGAAATCCTGCAGATACCTATGGGCACGGTGATGAGCCGGTTGGCGGCCGCCCGCATTAAGCTGGCCGAAGCCGCCTCCCCAACAGCCCGGCAGGATAAAGCCAACGGAGAACGGCGATGAGCCACACTGACACACCGTCCGATGAGCAGTTATCGGCTTATCTGGATGGCGAACTGAGCGCAGACCAACATCAACGGATCGCCGACCAGGCCAGCGCTGACCCGGCGCTTGCCGCACGCCTGGACGCATTGCGCTGCGCTGACTTGCCGTTCAAGGCCGCCTTCGACACGGTGCTGGAACACGCCCCGACTGAACGCCTGCACGCAATGCTCAACGCCTTGCCACCGGCGCCGCCCCAAGCCTGGAGCCGTCGGCGTTTTCTTGCCGTGGCTGCGAGTTTCGCAGTAGCTGGCGTGGCGGCCGATCGCCTGTTCTTGGGGTGGCAACGTACTGAACCCGGCCAAGGCTGGCGGGCCTCGGTGGCCGAATACATGGCCTTGTACACGCCCCAGACCCTGGAAAACCTCAGCCTCGACCCGGCCTCCCACACGGCCCAGTTGACCGCCGTGGGCGCACAACTGGGCGTGTCGTTATCGCCTGAGTCCGTGAGCCTGCCTGGCGCCGAATTCCGACGGGCGCAGATCCTCGACTATGACGGCGTGTTGATCGGTCAACTCACCTACCTCGACCCACGCCACGGGCCTTTGGCACTGTGCATCACCGCCAGTAAAAAGGGCATGCAGCCGTTGGCCAGCGAACAGCGCCGAGGCCTGAACGTGGTGTATTGGGCCAACCCTGCGCATGCTTTTATGCTGATTGCGAGAAACCCGGTTGAGGATTTGCAGCACATGGCCATTGGTGTCGAGAGCCGCTTGCCGGCCTGACCTCGGTGAGTCGTCGTCCGCAGCGCGTCGCCGTGCTCGACACCGACCTGCACCACGGTCAAGGTTTCCAGGAGATTTTCTACGAGCGGGACGACGTGCTGTATGTGTCCATCCACGGCGCCCGTGAAGCCGTGTTCTTCGACAAGCTCGAACTGGCCCTGCGGCGCTGAAGGACTTTTCGGCGGATGCGCTGGGGTTGTCCCTGGGCTTTGAAATTTGCGAGCTGGACCCGCAAAGCAAAGTCGCGGTGACGCGCGTCTGGCGAGAGGTGGTGTCGCGATAGAAGATGTCCTGTTGATTTTATGACAGGTTCGCGAGCATTCAAATTGGCCCGTACTGCAAAATTTTTTAAGGCGACAGCGTGCGAGTCTCAGGCGTCAACTCCAACACCCGATTCCTCCCGCCTTCCGCCAGCAGGTAAGTGCCTCGATTCGTCGGCACAATTGACTGCGGCGCCTTCAGGAACGACAAAATCGTCTGTTGCCGCCCCTGTTTATCAATGAGCAGCAATCTTGCTCGGTGCGTCGAATCTTCATTCACCCACAGCCCGCGCTCATCGCACATCAAGAACGTGGGTTTGTTCAGGCCTGCCAGCACCACCGGATCGCTGCCGTCGTCGGTCAGTTCGCGCACCACGCCTTTTTTCTTTTCGGTGTAGAGCATTCGGCCGTCGGTGCAACGGGTGATGGACTCGCCTTCGTGCAGCTTGTCGCGTATGACAGTCAGCGATTGGTCACTCCAGCGGTAACGCAAAAGTCGCCCGTTGTCTTTGCGGTCTTCGATGGCGTAGAGGTCGTCGCCCTCGACCCACAGGCCTTGCACGTTTTCGCCGCGAAACAGCTCGGTCACCACGCCGTCCTTGAGAAAGCTGACCGGGGCGTCGCCGGTTTCCTGGCTGAATACCCAACCGCCATGGGTGGCGAACATGCCATCGGGCTTGGACAGGCTGCCCACCACCACGTCACGTCGCCCGTCGGGATGGATACGCACGATGCTGCCTTTGGCGTCATTGAGTTCCTGGCTGATCATCAGCGAGCCATCCGGCATGGGCATCAATGACGCGGCTTTGGGCACGTCACTGTGCACGGTTTGCACGCTCCAGCCGGTCGCCGCGCTGACGGGGTAGAAGCTTTGCCAGGCGAAAAAGCCCAGGGTCGCAACAGCCAGCAAGCCGGTCAGGCTTAACACCCAGCGCAAAGGTCGGCGCGGGTTTGGGGTGTCAGTCATTTTTTCTTCCTTGTTTTTGGGCACGCCATCGGTGGGCGTGAGGCCTGCTCTCACCCGTGATTCTGAAATTGAGCGGCGTAATCCTGGCCGCCGTAAAATACGCCCAGGATCGACACGGTTTCAGTCTCGGCGGCCACGCTGAATGCGATGGCGGTGGTGTGCCGGTAATGGGTGATGCGCAAGGCAGGCAGCAGGTCGTTACGGCATTTACCGCGCAATGGAAACACACTGAGGCTGTCGCAGTAGCCGATGATGTTGTCGATAAAACGTGCTGCAGCATCGGGGGCTTCGGTTTTGCTGATGTAGTCTTCAAGGGCGTCCAGTTGGGCTAACGCCTCAGGCGCAAAGGCTACCGTATAGCTCACGGTTTTTCTGTACCGGTTCGCTGGCGTTTGGCTGCCATGTGTTCGCGAACCTGCTCGGTGGAGAGCGCTCGGCCAGGGGCTGCCTCGAGAGCGGCGGCGGCGGGGATCACCTGGTCGCGCAACCAGTCTTCCATGGCGCGATCACGGGCCATCAGCGCCCTGAGGCCGTCGCGTATCACTTCACTTTCGCTCGCATATTCACCGGAGGTGACCTTGGCTTTGACCAGGGCGGCCATCTCGAGTGGCAAGGTAATGCTCATTTGCTGGGTTGAGCGCATGTCGAAGCCTGCGGACAGTGGGTAGGATTCAATCCTACTCGACCACTGGCGTGTTGCAAGGAGCAACTGACCGATGTCGGTGTCCGGCATCTCATCGTCGATCCAAAATAGGTAGGGGTTCTGGCAGGTTTCCATGAGCGTTTCTCTCTCCTGTTGAGTAACTCAGGTTGCAAGTATTGACGCTTTTCAGCGATTGCGTGGCGCCACTCAGCCAATAACGCACTGATATGTATGACTTCATATTTGTAGCAGGGTTATTAACGCCAACCGCCCCCGGCACGCATGGCGCCTTACCCCCGGCCATACGATAATGCCCCCCAAATCGACCACACTGGCCCATCCCCCGTGATCATCAACTTCGACCTCAACGACCTCCAAGCCTTCCGCGCCGTGGTAGACAAGGGCAGTTTTCGCGGCGCCGCCGAGGCCATCCGCATCTCACAGCCAGCCCTTAGCCGGCGTATCGAAAAACTTGAATCGGCCCTCGACGTCAAGCTGTTCGAACGCACCACGCGCCGGGTCAGCCTGACCATGGTCGGGCGCGCGTTTCTGCCTCAGGTGGAGCGCATTCTCGACGACCTCGACATCGCCTTGATGGGTATCAGTAACGTCGCCTCCACGCGCATGGGCAACGTGACCATCGCCTGTGTGCCGTCCACCGCGTATTACTTCATGCCCCACGTGATCTCCGAATTTCACAAGCTATACCCGAAGATTCGCCTGCGTGTGCTGGATGCCAGCGCCGGTGAGGTGTGCAATGCGGTGGAAAGCGGTGAGGCGGATTTCGGCGTGAGTTTCAGCGGCAGCCTGGCCGATGAAGTGGAGTTCGAGTTGCTGTTCCAGGAGCGCTATGTGCTGGCCTGCCGCCGTGACCATGAGTTGGCCGAACGCGACAGCGTAAGCTGGGCCGAAGCCTACGAGCACGACTACATCACCGTCGACAAAACGTCGGGCAACCGCTTCCTGCTGGACCAGGCTTTGCGCGGCGTGCGGGTGAAAAAGCCGAGTATCTGCGAGACCCACCACGTGACCACCATGATCGGGCTGGTGGAGGCGGGGCTGGGCGTGGCGATGGTACCGTCGATTGCGATGCCGGCGTGCGAACACCCGATTCTGGTGAGTGTGCCGCTGATCGAGCCGCAGGTGATGCGCCATGTGGGCTTGATAAAACGCCGCGGGCGGACATTGCCGCCAGCGGCGCTGGAGTTGGAGCGGTTGGTGCGCGAGATGCCGTTTCGGTCAGTGTGAAACCGAGTCCAGGCCGGTGGATTGCACCACCGGTTGCGCTTCGGGCGAGGCCAGGAACTGCAGCAACGCCTTGGCCTGGGCCGGGTGTTCGGCGTTGACCGGAATGCCCGCCGCAAAGCGCGTTACCGACTGCACGTCTTCCGGGATCTTGCCCACGTAGGTCACGCCCGGCACCGGCAACAATTCGGCCACTTGCTGCAGGCCCACCTCGTAATCACCCTTGGCGACCACTGACGCCACCGGGATGCGTTCGATCATGCTGCCCTTGGCGGGCATGCCGAGCTTCTTGAACAGCTCCTTCTCGACATACACACCGCTGGCGCTGTCCGAATACGCCACGGACTTGGCCTGGCTCAGCACTGCCTTCAGCTCGGCATCGGTGCCGATCGCAGGTTTGGCTGCGCCGGCTTTGACCACCAGGCCGATGCGCGAATCCGCCAGTTCCACACGGGACGCCGGGTCGACCTTGCCTTGTTTGATCAAGTCATCCAGGGCATAGCCGACCATGATCACCACATCGGCGTGTTCGCCACGGGCCAGGCGGTTGGGGATCGCCTCCGGCGCCTTGCCCATCGACGGGCCGAGGATGGTGTCCAGGGTGTCGCCGCTGTGCTCGGCATATTGCGGGCCGAGCAGTTTATAGGCGGCGGTGAAACCGCCGGAGGTCATCACCTTGAGCTGTTCGGCCTGGGCCGTCAGCGCCAGGGCGCCGAGGGCCAGGGCCGTCAGGGTTTTCAATAGCGTCTTCATTACACCGCCCCCTGCATGACTTGGCCACGCGTGTTGGCACGTCGGTACAGCGCCAGGGTCGAGCACAGCGCGCACAACGCGGCAAACATCATCCAATAGGCCGGCGAGGCTTTGTCGCCAGTGATGTGAATGAACCACGTGGAGATCGCCGGCGTGAAGCCACCGAAGATCGCCGTTGCCAGGCTATAGGCCAGGGAGAAGCCCGCCACACGCACTTCCACCGGCATGATTTCGGTCAGCGCCGGGATCATCGCGCCGTTGTACATGCCGTACAGGAACGAGAACCACAGCAGGGTTTCGAGCATATGCGCAAAGCTTGGCGCACTGACCACGAACGACAGCGCCGGGTAGGCAGTGATCACGGTCAGGGCGGTCATTGCGACCAGCACCGGCTTGCGGCCAAAGCGGTCACTCAGGGTGCCGCCGATCGGCAGCCAGACAAAGTTCGACACGGCCACCAGCAAGGTCACCAGCAGGGCGTCGGAGGTGCTCAGTTGCAGCACGGTCTTGCCGAAGGTCGGCGCGTATACCGTGATCAAGTAGAACGCGGTGGTGGTCATGGCCACCATCAGCATGCCGCCGATTACCACACTCCAGTTTTTCACCAGGGTCGCCAGCACTTCGCGCATGGTCGGGCGATGCTTGCGGTTGGCGAACTCTTCGGTTTCCTGCAAGTTGCGACGCAGCACGAAGATGAACGGGATGATCACGCAGCCGAGGGCGAACGGAATGCGCCAGCCCCAATCGGCAACGACCGAGGGTTCCATCCACACATTCAGGCCGTAGCCCAGTGCGGCGGCCACTACGATGGAGATCTGTTGGCTGCCCGACTGCCAACTGGTGTAGAAGCCTTTGCGGCCTGGCGTAGCCATTTCAGACAGGTAAACCGACACACCGCCCAGTTCTGCGCCAGCCGAGAAGCCTTGCAGCAGGCGGCCCAGCAGCACCAGCAACGGCGCCCACAGGCCAATGGTCTGGTACCCCGGCACGAGCACGATCAGCAACGTACCGCTGGCCATGATCGACAGGGTCACGATCAAGCCTTTGCGACGACCGACGTCATCGATATAGGCACCCAGGATAATCGCGCCCAGGGGCCGCATCAGGAAGCCTGCACCGAACACGGCGAAGGTCATCATTAATGACGCAAACTCATTAGCGGCGGGGAAGAACGCGGCAGCGATATAGGTGGCGTAGAAGCCGAACAGAAAGAAGTCGAACTGTTCGAGGAAGTTGCCCGAAGTAACGCGGAATACCGCACCAACTTTCGAGCGGGCAGAGTCGGGCCGGGAAGGGCTAGTCATGGTTTTGTGTCTCCAGCGTTCTTTTTAAAGTGCTTGTTTCGCTTAAGACCGCGGATAGTGGCTGACACATTTAGAAATGATAAGTGAGTAATTTGGATGCATTGATGCGTTTTGGCTATCAATCAGCAGGTCCGCCAAAATCTCACTGCTGTTCTATGCTTCAGAAGTGACCAATTTCTTATGGAAGGGAGGTGCGTATGGGTGACGAGCACAAACGTCAGGACGAGCCGGAGCACGAGCAGGCCCGGCGGCAACGCGAAGAAGACAAGCCGCAGACCTGGAAACATCCGGACGACGGCACCGAGCTGTCCGAGCGCGATCAGGAGCGACCGCTCAAGCCGTGAATTCCAAGGCGATGATGATCAAACTGTGGGAGCTGGCTTGCCTGCGATGGCGGCGGGTCAGTCTCTACATCTGTGCCTGACACACCGCTATCGCAGGCAAGCCAGCTCCCACAATGTTTCTGTGTTCAGCCCACTATCGGCGTACACAACTCCACCAGCGTGCCATCCGGGCAGCGCACATACGACACCACTTGCCCCCAGGGCTTGGTGCTCGGTGGCGACAGCTCCTTCGCACCGTGTAACAGCGCCTTGGCATGGGCGACGAATACATCCTCGGTGACAAACCCCACCTCCATCCCCAGCGGCTTTCGGGAGGCGTGCGCCTCGACGTGCCCGCCGTCGAAGTTCATTTCGCCCAGTTCATGCGCGGCAAACGACAGCGTGGTGTCCCCCGTTTCCAGCTCGCCATAAGTGCCGGATTCATGCAAAAACCGGCGACTGAACCCAAAGGCTGCTTCAAAGAATGCCAGTGACGCGGCAACGTCGGGCACATAGATAATGGTGTAGGCGAATTTCAAGATAGGCAGTCCTTGCAGAAAAAGTGACAGTTCATGAAGCCAATACTGAGATAGGAAAACCCCACGCCAGCACCCAATAGGCCACTGCCGCGGCCAGGCATAAGCCAATAAACACCCGCGTCAGTGTCCTGACGGTAGGGTTGGCAATGAACCGGACGACCCAGAGGCAGAGCCCGGCCACGACCATGGCCAAGGCAATAATGACCAGCACGATGGCGTTCCTTTGACCTTCAAGCGCTGATTTATAGTCCCAAAGGCGCCGGATGAACAGTGTTCACATAGACGCAGCCCCGCGGGCTTTCTAAACTGCGGCTTGTCTTGGGGAAAGGGGCAGGCGCCGATGAATCGCAATGAATTACGCAAGGCCGACATCAACCTGATGGTGGTCTTCGAAGCACTGATGCTCGAGCGCAATGTGACGCGGGTGGCAGAGAAGCTGTTTCTCGGCCAGCCGACCATCAGTTCGGCGCTCAACCGCTTGCGCACCTTGTTCAACGACCCACTGTTTATTCGCGTCGGCCACCGCATGGAGCCCACCGCGCGGGCCGAGGAGATTATCCAGCACCTGTCGCCGGCCCTGGACTCTTTGTCGTCGGCCTTGAGCCTGACCCACGATTTCGACCCGACCCAAAGCACCATGACCTTCCGCATCGGCCTGTCCGATGACGTCGAGTTCGGCCTGCTGCCGCCGCTGCTGCGGGCCTTGCGTCAGGAAGCGCCGTTGGTGGTGTTCGTGGTGCAACACGTCGATTACTGGCGCATCCCCGACCTGCTGGCTTCCGGCGATATCACCGTGGGCATCACCCAGACCCGCGGCCTGCCGGCCAATGCCAAGCGCAAGTTGTTGCGGCATATTCGCCCCTGCCTGTTGCGCGCCGATGCCTCGGACACACCGCTGACCCTCGACGAATATTGCGCCCGTCCCCATGTGCTGGTGTCTCACACCGCCAACGTGTCGGGGTTTGCCGACGAGTGGCTGGCCGAGATTGGTCGCAAGCGCCACGTGGTGCTGTCCGTACCTCAGTACAGCGCATTGCCGGCGTTGCTCGCCGGCACCGACATGATCGCCAGCCTGCCGGATTACACCGCCCATGCCATGGCCGCCGGCGGCAACCTGTTTTGCGAGCCGTTCCCGTTCGAAACCCCGACCCTGGACCTGTCCATGGTCTGGCTCAGCCACGTCGACACGGACCCTGCCGAACGCTGGATGCGTTCACGGCTGGAAGCGTTCATGAGTGAACGCGACAGGCTGCCGGTAATCGCGGAAAAATCTTGAGATAAGCCTTCAGGGAGATCCACCGATGACTTCATCCCGTTCTTTGCTGCGTGGGCGCGGCAGTCATGACAGCGGCAAGGTGGGCATGGTCGAGCTGTTTTTCGACCTGGTGTTCGTGTTCGCCGTGACCCAGTTGTCCCACTCGCTGCTGGCCCACCTGAGCCTCGGCGGCGCGGTGCAGGTGGCGCTGATGATGGTCGCGGTGTGGTGGGTGTGGATCTTCACCTCGTGGATCACCAACTGGCTGGACCCGGAAAAAATCCCTATCCGCATCGGCTTGTTCGGCTTGATGGTCGCCGGCTTGTTGCTGTCTTCATCAATCCCCAAAGCCTTTACCGATCGCGGCCTGTTGTTCGCCGGCGCTTACGTCTTCATGCAGGTGGGCCGCACGCTGTTTGCGTTGTGGGCCGTTCGCGGCGAGTCGCTGAACATGACCCGCAACTTCCAGCGGATCCTGGCGTGGATGCTGTGTTCCGGGGTGTTCTGGCTCACCGGCGGCCTGCTCGAAGGCGAGCAACGCCTGGCTTTCTGGGCGCTGGCGCTGCTGATAGAACTGATATCGCCGTCGGTGTATTTCTGGGTGCCAGGGCTTGGGCGCTCGACCCTGGCGGACTGGAATGTCGAAGGCAACCACATGGCCGAGCGTTGCGGCCTGTTTGTGATTATCGCCCTGGGTGAATCCTTGCTGGTGACCGGCGCCACGTTCGCCGAGTTGCCGTGGAGCGTCGAAGGCCTGGGTGCTTTCCTGGTGGCCGTAGTGGGCAGCATTGCGCTGTGGTGGATCTATTTCGACAGCGGCGCCGAGCGCGCCCATCACCGGATTGCCAGCTCCGCCGACCCCGGCCGCCAGGCGCGTATCGCCTACACCTATCTGCATGTGCTGATCGTCGCCGGGATCATCGTCAGCGCGGTGGCCGACGAACTGGTGCTGGTGCATCCAGGGCATGCCAGCCAGGCGGGCGTGCTGGCGATGATTGCCGGGCCGTTTTTGTTTTTGCTCGGCAGTGCGTTGTTCAAGTGGGTGATGAGTGACCGGCCGTTGCCACCGCTCTCGCACCTGGGCGGGCTGCTGATGTTGCTGGTGCTGTTGCCGCTGGGGTTGCAGCATATGTTTTCGGCGCTGGCGCTGGGCGCGTTGACCACGGCGGTGTTGGTGATCGTGGCGTTCTGGGAAAATCGTTCGCTGCGGGGGCTGACCGAAGTTTCACATTGAAATCGGTCTGCCTTCGTTCAACTGCATGCTATATGTAGGTTTCTTTTCAAGCCCACTCGGAGCTTTTCATGCCGCACCTGCACCTGGAATACACCGCCAACCTGACCGGCCTTGCCGTCGAGAAAACCCTGCTGCGCCTGAACAACGTGCTGATGGCGTCCGGGCAGTTCGGTTCCGAGTTCGATATCAAGAGCCGCGCAATCAAGGTCGAGAGCTTCCAGGTGGGCACTTCCCTCAGCCCGCGCGGTTTTATTGCGGTAAAGCTCTCGCTGCTCAGCGGGCGCTCACCGCAGGTCAAGCAGCAGTTGTCGGAAAGCTTGTTGGCGGCCCTGCAGGACGCGGCTGAGTGGCCGGCCGATCTGCAGGTTCAACTCAGTGTGCAGTTGATGGACATGGATCGTGATTCCTACAGCAAAGTCGCTATCGGCTAAGGGTTACAACAAGCATTGATCGGCGCACACCTTGACGATCTGCTCGCGAAACCAGGTATTGGCGCTGTCCTGGCCACTGGTTTCATTCCACTGCATATCCAGGGTAAACCCCGGTAACCCGTTCGGCGCTTCGCAATGGCCGAACACGGTGGCCGGGGCCAGCAGCTTTTGCACGCGACGGGGCAGGGTGACGATAAAGTCGGTGCCACTGATCATCTTCAAGGCGGCACTGTAGCTGTTGGCACGGGCAATCACCTGGCGCTTGTGAGCCTGGCGTGCCAGCCAGCCGTCGATCATGTTGGTGTCGGAGGTCCAGGGCGCGGGGAACACGTGGCGCCGTTCGACAAACGATTGCAGGCTGAAGGCCGGCTCGCGCGGCGTGGCGCGTTTATCAAACACACACACTAAATCGTCTTCCAGCAGCATCTGGGTCTTGAAGTCTTTGTGGGCACGGTGAAAGTGCGGGCCGAAGCAAATCACCAGGTCGAGACGGCCTTCGCGCAGGTCCTCGGCGGGCAGCTCGGTTTCCAGCTTTTGCACATTGATGATCACCGGCAAGTCGGCTTGGTCGAAGTTCTTCAACAGGCGTGGCAGGATCAGTTGCTCGAAGTATTCCGGGGCACAGACATTGAAGGTCACCGCCTGCTGCGTCGGGTCGAAGGCCTGGCTGCCGGCATGGCACAGGTTGATGCTTTCAAGGATCTTCTGCACGTGTTCGTACATGGTTGTGGCCTTGTACGTCGGGCGCATGCCGGCCCGCGTGTTGATAAACAGCTCATCCTCAAAACTGGTGCGCAGCTTCTTCAGGCTGTAGCTCACGGTTGACTGACTGACGAACAGCGTCTCGGACACCTCGGTAACGCTGCTCTGGTCATAGACGGCGATAAACACCATCAAGTCCTGCATATCAAGCTTTCTGAGCAAGTTACTGTTTAGCATCGGTTTCGTCCGTAAACCCTTTGTACCGAACTCAGTACAAGACTGGCAAAAGCTTAACGGAACGGTCGTACCAATAGAAAGCGCTGTAGGGCGTTTCTATGTTTGGTGTGGGACATAAAATGTTGGCAATACGACGTCAGTGAATATGTCGGCTGTAATGCTTTGGGTTCAAGCGTGTGACGATCAGCACAGTGACCACCAGGCCACAGCAGGTCGAGGGGGTTGCGGGCTGAAGATGACTGATCGTTCCCACGCTCCGCGTGGGAACGCAGCCCAGGACGCTCCGCGTCCCAAGAGCGGACGCGGAGCGTCCATTGAGGCATTCCCACGCGGAGCGTGGGAACGATCATCAGCTCCCACAGGGGACCGTGGTGTCAGCTGGCGCGAATCACGTGCTTGATCTCCTGAAACGCCGCCAACCCCCACGGCCCCAGTTCGCGGCCGATGCTGCTTTGTTTGTAACCGCCCCACGCCGTCTGCGGGAAGATCACCTGCGGTGCGTTGATCCACACCAGGCCCGCCTGCAAGGCATTGGCCACGCGTTCGGCGGCTTCGGCATTGGCGCTCACCACACTGGCGACCAGGCCGAAATCGCTGTCGTTAGCCAGGGCGATGGCCTCGGCTTCAGTGATAAAACGTCGTACACACAGCACCGGGCCGAAGATCTCTTCATTCCACAAGGCGCTGCCTGATGGCACGTCGGTAAACACTGTCGGGCGAATGAAAAAGCCTTTTTCCAGATCAGCCGGGCGATCGCCGCCGCACAACAAGCGCGCGCCTTGGTCGATACCACGCTGGATATGCCCCAGCACCCGCTGATACTGCGCACGGTTGATCAGCGCGCCCATCTCCACATCCTCGGCAAACGGGTCGGCCACGCGAATCCCTTCAGCCCGCGCCTGCAAACGCTGCAGGAATTCATCCGCCAGGTTGTCGGCTACCAGCACGCGACTGGTGGCCGAACAGATCTGCCCGGCATTGAAAAAACCACCGCCACAGGTCAGCTCCACTGCCAGGTCGAGGTCGGCATCGGCCAGCACCAGCAACGACGATTTGCCACCCAGTTCCAGGCTCACACCCTTGATGGTTTCGGCGGCGCGCTGCATCACCTGCACGCCCACCGCATTGCTGCCGGTAAAGGAAATTTTCGCCACGCGACGGTCCGCAGCCAGCGGCGCACCGACCGCCAGCCCCGTGCCACACACCAGGTTAAACACACCCGCCGGGAAGCCTGCTTCGGCAATAATCCGCGCCAATTGCAACTCCGCCAGGGGCGTGACTTCCGACGGCTTAAGCACCACGCAGCAACCGGCCGCTAACGCGGGGGCAAGCTTCCAGGCGGTGGTCACCATCGGGAAGTTCCACGGCACGATCAAACCCACCACGCCACAGGGTTCGCGGCGCATGCGTGCGCTGAAATCGTCGCTGGGCAATGCCACCTTGCAGTCTTGACCTGCGTCCATCGCGTCGCAGATTCCCGCGTAGTATTCGAAGGTGGCGATCACGTCATCCACATCAATACTCGCTTCAAACAGCGGCTTGCCGTTGTTGCTCGACTGCAACTGCATCAGTTGTTCACGCTGCTCGCTCACACCTTGGGCGACCTTGCGCAACAGGGCGCCGCGATCACGGCCACTGCTTTTCGACCAGTCGACAAAAGCCGCGCTGGCCGCGTCGACCGCCAGTTCCACTGCTGAGGCATCGCCCACGCTGACATGGGCCAAGGTCGCTTCGGTAGCCGGGTTGATCACCTCCAGCACCTCGTGGCCCGCCTGCCATTGGCCGTTGATAAACACACCGTTCAAGACTGCGCTCATACCGCCATCTCCTGCATCCAGAGCCCTTGGTTGATTTCAATCAGTGTCGGCCCCTGGCGATCCGCGGCGGCGCGCAACGCGCTGCGCAATTGCTCGACGCCCTGGATACTTTCTGCGGCGCAACCCAAGGCCTTGGCTACGCCGATAAAGTCCGGGGTGTAGATGTCCACACCGACCGGTTCGATGGCGCGGTTGAGCATGTATTTCTTGATCTCTTCATAGCCCTGGTTATTCCACAGCAGCACAATCACTGGCACCTGCGCCTCTACCGCGCTGGCCAGTTCCGGCAGGGAAAATTGCAGGCCGCCGTCGCCGATCAGGCACACCACCGGCTGCCCGTCACTTCGGCCCAGCCAAGCGCCGATGGCAGCGGGCAGGGCGTAGCCCAAGGTGCCGTAGCCGGTGGAGGAGTTGAACCAGCGGCGTGGGTGGTCAAGATTCAGCGTCAGGTTGCCGCTGTAGACCGGCTGGGTGGAGTCGCCCACCAGCACGGCGTTGGGCAGCGCTTGCAGCACGGTGTTGAGGAACAGGGTTTGTGCGCGGGTGGCAGCGTCCCAGTTGGGCGCCAGTTCGGCCCACAAACGCGCGACTCGTTCAGCGCCCCAATCGCGGTTGCGGGCAGGCAATGGGGTTTTATCCAATTCGGCGAGCAAGGCGTCGGCGGCTATCTGTGCATCGGCTACCAGTGCCACGTGCGGCGGGTAGTTGCGCACAGTCTGGTCGGGGTCGATGTCGATACGCAGCAGTGCGCCGGGGATCTCGAAGCCGCCGGCGAAGGTCACGTCGTAGTCGGTTTCTGCCAGCTCTGTGCCGATGGCCAGCACTACGTCGGCTTCAGCGACCAGCGCACGGGTGGCGACCAGGGTTTGCGTCGAGCCGATCAGCAGCGGGTGGGTCGATGGCAACAGGCCTTTGGCATTGATGGTCAGTGCCACCGGCGCGCCGAGGGTTTCAGCCAGGCGCGTCAGCTCGGGCGCGGCATCGATGGCACCGCCACCGGCCAGAATCAGCGGGCGCTTGGCCGCGGCGAGCAACTGGCTCATCAGCTTGACCGCCGACGGCGCTGCGCCTGCGCGGGCGACGCTGACCGGCGCGCAGCCAAGCAACGCATCGGCATTCTCCACCAGCACATCCAGCGGGATTTCGATATGCACCGGGCGTGGTCGCCCCGCCTGGAATAACGCAAACGCCCGCGCCAACACGCCAGGCAACTCGGCCGCCGACATCAAGGTATGGGAGAACGCCGCTACGCCGGCGATCATCGCGCTCTGGTTCGGCAGCTCATGCAATTTGCCGCGCCCGCCGCCCAATTGGCTGCGCGACTGCACGCTGGAAATCACCAGCATCGGGATCGAGTCGGCGTAGGCCTGGCCCATGGCAGTGGTGATATTGGTCATGCCCGGGCCGGTGATGATGAAGCACACGCCGGGTTTGCCGCTGGTGCGTGCATACCCGTCGGCCATGAAGCCGGCGCCCTGTTCGTGGCGCGGGGTGACATGGCGGATGCCGGAATGCGCCAGGCCGCGATACAGCTCAACGGTGTGTACGCCGGGAATGCCGAACACCTGGTCCACGCCGTAGCTTTCCAGGAGGTTGACCAATACTTCGCCGCAGGTCGCCATACATGTCGCTCTTGTTATGGATTCGAGGCGCTATTGGAGCGGCTGGCCCGTAGCGGCAACAATCGATAAAAAGTCATACTAGCCATGTCCCCACGTCATGGCTCACGCACGATGAAACGCCTTCCGCCGCTGCCTGCGCTGCACACGTTTTGGGTCACTGCCCAGTGCTGCAACTTCACCCGCGCCGCCGAGCAACTGCACATCACCCAGGGCGCAGTGAGCCGCCAGATTGCCGGCCTGGAAAGCCATTTGGGTTACGCCCTGTTTCAGCGCCAGGCACGGGGCTTGAGCCTCACCGAAGAAGGCCGCGAGTGGTCACTGCGTGCGCAGCAAGTATTCGGCCTGATCGGTGACGCGGTGGAGCAGATCGGCAGCCGCCGCGCGACCCTGCAACTCAAGGCCTCCACCTGCGTGATGCGCTGGCTGCTGCCGCGCCTGTTGCAATGGCAGAAGGAGCGCCCGGATGTGCCGGTGGAACTCACCACCACCGTGGCCTATACCGTGGACTTTCGTCGTGAGCAATTTGATGCGGCGGTGATCTATGCGCCCATCGCCGAGCAGTCGGCTGAGGCACGGCACCTGTTTGATGAGCAACTTACGCCAGTGTGCGCACCGGCGCTGCTCGGCGCTTTGGATACCCCGGCAGACTTGCAGCAACAAGTGCTGCTGCACCCCACGCGGGACGAGCGGGATTGGGCGTTGTGGTTAAAGGCGGCGAATACGCGGTTGAGCAACCTGGCCCAGGGGCATCATTTCGAGACGCTGGACCTGGCCATGACGGTGGCGTCACAAGGCTCAGGTGTGGCGATTGGCGACAGTGCGCTGATTGGTGAGGATGTGAAAGCCGGGCGGCTGGCGACGCCGTTTGAACTGCGGGTGCCGACGGGGATGGGCTATTACCTGGTGTACCCGCCGGGGATTGAGCCGTCGGCTGGGCTGCAAGCGTTGATGGCGTGGCTGGTGAGCGAGGCACACGAGTCCTAACACTGAGTATCCAACTGTGGGAACCGGGTTTGTGTGGGAGCTGGCTTGCCTGCGATGCGGGCAACTCGGTCTATCTGTTAAACCGAGCTGATGCCATCGCAGGCAAGCCAGCTCCCACACAAGCCAGCTCCCACACAAGCCAGCTCCCACACAAGCCAGCTCCCACACAAGCCAGCTCCCACACAAGCCAGCTCCCACACAAGCCAGCTCCCACACAAGCCAGCTCCCACACAAGCCAGTTCCCTCAGAGTCAGTAACCGACGGTGAAGCGTTGGCGCGAGTGCTTCGGCGATTCCACTTCGTCGATCAGGGCGATGGCAAAGTCAGCAAAACTGATCCAGCTACGGCCCTCGGCGCTTACCAGCAGATCATCCTGGCCCAGACGGAATTTCCCGGTGCGCGCGGTTTCAACAAACTCCGCCGATGGCGACAGGAAGGTCCAATCCAGTTCTTTTTCCTGACGCAGCACGTCGAGAAACTCAGCCCCGGCGCTGGCTTCGGCTTTGTATTCAGCCGGGAAACCCTCGCTGTCGATCACTCGACTGCCACCTGGCAACAACAGCGAACCCGCACCGCCCACCACCAGCAGGCGTTTCACGCCGGCTTTTTTTACCGGGCCGATCACGGCGCTGGCGGGCAGGGTGGCGAAGTGCGCCGCACTGATCACCACGTCGTTGCCGCTCACTGCTTGCTGCAAGGCCGTTGCATCAAGGGCGTCGACCTTTTTAACGGTAAGGCCTGGGCGTGCGGCCAGCGTGTCGGTGTTACGCGCAATGGCAGTAACGGTATGCCCACGACGCAGCGCTTCTTCCAGCAGTTGGCTACCGGCACGGCCGGTGGCACCAATGATTGCAATCTTGCTCATGACGTTCTCCAGTACGTTAGGGTTTAAAACCAATCACCACTTCATTTCGCCCTTGGCGACTTTGGCACCCAGTTCCAGGCTGCTTTCGTCTTTAAGGTTCGGGTAACGCTTTTTCATCGCCGCGATCAGCGCAGTCGAATCCTTGGCCTTGGCGGTCTCGATATCGAAGGCCTTGATGTAGTCGGCGGTAAAGGCCACGGACTGCACGGTCGGTGTGCCCAGGTAGTGGCCAGGGATCACGGTGGCCGGTTTCAGGTCCTGGATACGTTGCAGGGTGGCCAGCCAGTCGGTGTGGGATTTGGCGGATTGCGTGTCGGCCATCCACACGTGGGTGTTTTCAAACACCACGACGCCACCGACGACCGCCTTGATCGAGGGGATCCACACAAAGGTGCGCTCAGGTTGCGGACCGTCCAGGCCGATCACTTCCAGGCTTTTGCCTTCCAGCGTCAGGGTATGGCCCTGCAACACCTGCGGGATGATGGCTTTGCTTGGCTTGTCGTCGCCGAGTTTCGGGCTCCAGAATGCGATTTTTTGCTCGACGGTGGCCTTGATATGGTCCACCACCGGCTGGGTGGCCAGCACTTTGGCGTCGGGGAACGCGGCGGTCAGGGTGTCGAGGCCGAAGTAGAAGTCCGGGTCGCCGTCGCTGACGTAGATGGTGGTGAGGTGTTTGCCGCTGCTGCGGATTTTCTGCACCAGTTGCTCGGCTTGGGTCTTGCCGAACTGGGCGTTGACCAGGATGAGGTCTTTTTCACCGCTGACCAGTACCGAGCTGACCGGCATCATGGCCGAGGTGCCAGGGTTGTAGGCATCCAGCTTCAGGTCGGCAGCCGCAGCATGGGCAGCGAACGCCAGGGCGGCCGAAGCCAGGGCAAATCGTTTAAGTACCGAGATCATGTGCAGCTCCAGCAGCAGGTAAGTGATGCACAGAGCTTAGTTGCACCAAACACAACAAAAAATGCGATGCTTGGACATAGTTTGTTTCTAAAAGCGTGCAAATCATGGATCGTCTTCAAGCAATGCGGGTGTTTGTCACGGTAGTTGACCTGGGCAGCCAGTCCGCCGCCGCCGATCAGTTGGACCTGTCGCGGCCGGTGGTCTCGC
The DNA here is from genome assembly GCF_021606215.1 of Pseudomonas sp. PA-5-4B. Classification (NCBI taxonomy): domain Bacteria; kingdom Pseudomonadati; phylum Pseudomonadota; class Gammaproteobacteria; order Pseudomonadales; family Pseudomonadaceae; genus Pseudomonas; species Pseudomonas sp. PA-5-4B. The sequence continues at coordinate 24,097 of NZ_WKDB01000017.1, forward strand.
GCTATCTGGCTGAACTTGAGGATTGGGTCGGTGCGCGCTTGATGCATCGCACCACGCGCAAGCTCAGCCTCACCGCCGCCGGCAGTGAAACGCTGCCGCGCTGCCGGCAAATGCTGGAGCTGTGCAGTGACATGCAGGCGGCCGTCAGTGAGCCGGATGAAGCGCCGCGTGGCCAGTTGCGCCTGAGTGTCAGCAGCTCATTCGGCCAGGCGCAGTTGGCGGATGCCGTGGCCGAATTCGTCAAGCGCTTCCCGTTGGTCAGCATCGACCTGCAGATGCTCGACCGCACGGTAAACCTGGTGGATGAGCGTATCGACCTGGCCATCCGCACCAGCTTTGAGCTGGACCCCAACCTGATCGCGCGCAAGCTCACGCTGTGTCGCTCGGTGATCTGCGCGTCACCGGCGTACCTGCTGGAGCATCCGCAGCCCCGGCAAGTCCACGACCTGGTAGAGCACAACTGCCTGACGCATTCTTACTTCGGCAAAAGCCTGTGGCACTTCACCGAGAACGGCGAGCCAGTGTCGGTGGCGGTGCAGGGCAATATCACCGCCAACGAGGCCACCACGCTGTTGCGGGTAACGCTGGCGGGCGCCGGAGTGGCGCGCTTGCCCAGTTATCAGGCGGGGGACTACATCCGCAGTGGCGAATTGATCCGGCTGCTGCCCGAGGCTGAGCCGCAGCAAATGAACGTCTACGCCGTGTATGCCTCGCGTAAACACATGCCGTTGGCGTTGCGCAGCCTGCTGGATTTTCTGGTGCTGCGGTTCCCGGAAGAGCCGGTGTGGGATATCGGTCTGTAAAGCCGACATAAAGATGTTGAATGACGCCCAATAATGGCAACTCGCCCTGACTGACCTATGCTTTAAACAGCACCGAGTCGATCTATTCAGAGGTGTGCCATGACCCTAAAAATTAGAAAGTACCTGATGATTTTCATCCTGTCCGCGCTGGCCACCGCGCTGTACGGCACGGCCGCCTATCGGGTTGAACAGACCCGTATGCAACCGACCTTTGCGATCAGTTGCCATCAGGATCTGTGTGTGCCGCGTACCGGTAGTTTCAGCGCGCTCAGGTAGGCTGTGATCGTTCCCACGCTCCGCGTGGTAATGCAGCCCAGGACGCTCCGCGTCCCGCGTCAATCGGCCTTCAGTTGCTCGCGAAACGCCTTGGGCGAAAACCCCACCCGGCGGCGGAACAGCCGGGAGAAGTTGGTCGGGTCGGAAAACCCCAACACCTCCGACATCTCATTGATGGTCATGCTGGTGTAGGTCAGCAAGCGCTTGGCTTCCAGCAACTGGCGGTCATGCATGATCTGCAAAGCAGGCTGGCCACCCAATTCCCTGCACGTACCGTTCAGGTGTGAGACCGAGATACCCAGCTTGTGCGCCAGGTCTTCAATCTTCGGGTGTTCGCGGTAATGCTGCTCGACCAACTGCGTAAAGCGCCGAAAATATTCACGCCCACGCGGCGCGCGCGGATGGCGGCGCTGGATCGCCTGGCGGCTGATCCACACCAGCAGCACGCTGACCAGGGCATGCATCATCATGTCGCGGGCCGGTTGTTCATCGGCGTACTCATCCTGCAGTCGGGCGAACAGGCTGTTGAGGTAATCGCTGTCCTTGCCGGCGGGGTAATTGCCCAGGGCCTGCAAACCGTCCACCGTCGCGCCCAACTGTGTCTGCAAATGGCTGACCAGCGGCGCGGCCAGCGTCAGGATAAAACCTTCCACATCTTCAGAAAACCGAAACCCGTGTACACACAACGGCGGCAGCACCTGCAAGGTGGCTTCGCTGAGGGTAGTACGCTGGCCTTCGATTTCCAGCTGCGCCTGGCCTCTGTGTACGTACAGCAACTGGCACAGGTCCGCGTGCCGGTGGGGTTGGATTTCCCACTGGTATTCCCGGCTCCGTCGGGAAATGGTTTCACAGTGCAACAAATCCGGAGTCGGCCATTGCTGACTTTCTCCGTAAAGCTTGAAGACCGGAATCGCGGTACTGGCAGTTTTGGTCATGGTTTCAATCCGATACTCAGGATAGTGGTGCGGTAATCGCCCCAATTGGCAAAAAGCGCAGGCTTTGTCTCAGTTTTCACCTTCTTATGGCGGCCACTCAAGTGAAAAATGATCAGCAACAGGATGAATGACAACTCTTTCACCCTATCCGTTCGGGTGAAGCTTGCGAGCCATAAAAATAATGAAAACGCTGAAAACCCAAGTCGCCATTATTGGCGCCGGTCCCTCCGGATTGCTGCTCGGCCAACTGCTGCATAACGCTGGTATCCAGACCCTGATTCTAGAGCGCCAGAGCGCCGATTACGTGCAAGGCCGTATCCGCGCCGGTGTGCTGGAACAAGGCATGGTCGACCTGCTGCGCGAGGCGGGCGTCAGCCGACGCATGGACACCGAAGGCCTGGTGCATGACGGCTTTGAGTTGGCGCTCAATGGCCAACTGACCCATATCGACCTCAAAGGCTTGACCGGCGGTCAGTCGGTGATGATCTACGGCCAGACTGAAGTCACCCGCGACCTGATGGCCGCCCGCGAGGCTGCCGGGGCTGTGACCCTGTACGAAGCGCGCGACGTGCAGCCCCATGACCTTAAAACTGATCGGCCCTGGCTCACCTTCGAACATGCCGGCGAAACCTATCGCCTGGACTGCGACTACATCGCCGGGTGCGACGGTTTCCACGGGGTGGCGCGCCAGGCGATTCCGCCTGAGGCGTTGCAGGTGTTCGAGCGCGTCTATCCGTTCGGCTGGCTGGGCATCCTCGCCGATACACCGCCGGTGCATGACGAGCTGGTGTATGCCAAACATTCGCGTGGCTTTGCGTTGTGCAGCATGCGTTCGCCGACCCGCAGCCGCTATTACCTGCAGGTGCCGGTCGATGAGCCTCTGGATGATTGGTCGGATGAGCGTTTCTGGGCCGAGCTGAAAACCCGCCTGCCCAGCCAGTTGGCCGAGCAACTGGTCACCGGGCCGTCAATCGAAAAAAGCATCGCGCCGCTGCGCAGCTTTGTGGTGGAGCCGATGCAGTACGGGCGCCTGTTCCTGCTCGGTGACGCCGCGCATATCGTGCCGCCCACCGGCGCCAAAGGCTTGAACCTGGCGGCCAGTGATGTGAGCACGCTGTTTCGGATCATGCTCAAGGTGTACCGCGAGGGCCGCGTGGACCTGCTGGAAAAATACTCGGCCATCTGCCTGCGCCGGGTGTGGAAGGCCGAGCGGTTTTCCTGGTGGATGACCTCGATGTTGCACCAGTTCCCGGACGCCGACGGCTTCAGCCAGCGAATTGCCGAGAGCGAGCTTGAGTATTTCATCCATTCGCAGGCGGGGCGCAAAACCATCGCAGAAAATTACGTCGGACTTCCTTACGAAGCTATCGAGTAGCCTGCTATCGTATCCAGCATTCCCGCAGGCTCTTCCTTGCCTGCGGGCCTTGCTCGAAGGTTCTGCCGTGACCAGCCTCAACCAACCCGCTCAGCCCGTTCCTGCCGTTCGCAGTGTGCTCGCCGCCTTGATGCTGGCGATTTTCCTCGGCGCCCTGGACCAGACCATTGTCGCCGTGTCCATGCCGGCGATTTCCGCGCAGTTTCACGATGTAAACCTGCTGGCCTGGGTGATCTCCGGCTATATGGTGGCGATGACCGTGGCCGTACCGATCTACGGCAAGCTCGGCGACCTGTACGGGCGCCGGCCGATGATGTTGATCGGCATGGGTGTGTTCACCCTGGCCTCGCTGTTTTGCGGCATGGCGCAAAGCATGGAGCAGTTGGTGCTGGCGCGGATTCTCCAGGGCATCGGTGCCGGCGGGATGATCTCGGTCAGCCAGGCGATCATTGGTGACATCATCGCGCCCCGTGAGCGTGGGCGTTACCAGGGCTATTTCAGCAGCATGTACGCGGTGGCCAGCGTGGCCGGGCCGGTGCTGGGCGGCTACATGACCGAATACCTGTCGTGGCGTTGGGTGTTTTTGATCAACCTGCCGCTGGGCGCCGGGGCCTGGTATGTGGCGCACCGCACACTGGTAGGGCTGCCGGTGCCGCAGCGCAAGCCGATTATCGATTACCTCGGCACCGTGCTGATGATCATCGGCCTGACCGCCTTGCTGCTGGGCATCACCGAAATCGGCCAGGGCCATCATTGGCGTGACGAGCAAGTACTGGGGCTGTTGGCCTGCGCGTTGGTGGCCTTGACGGTGTTCGTGTGGCACGAACGCCGGGCGCGCGAGCCATTGTTGCCGATGCACCTGTTCGCCAATCGCAGCGCAGTGCTGTGCTGGTGCACGATTTTCTTCACCAGCTTCCAGGCGATTTCCCTGACGGTGTTGATGCCGTTGCGTTATCAGACGGTGACCGGCTCGGGGGCCGACAGCGCCGCCTTGCACTTGCTGCCATTGGCCATGGGCTTGCCGATGGGGGCCTATTTCGCCGGGCGCATGACCTCGGTGACCGGGCGTTATAAACCGATGATCCTCACCGGCGCATGCTTGAGCCCGCTGGCGATTCTCGGCATGGCCTACAGCGCGCCGCAGGCGGTGGAGCTTACGGCGGTGTTTATGCTGCTGTGCGGGATTGCGGCGGGGATGCAGTTTCCGACGTCCCTGGTGGGTACACAGAACTCGGTGGAGCAGCGCGACATTGGCGTGGCCACCAGCACGACTAACCTGTTCCGCTCGTTGGGCGGGGCGGTCGGTGTGGCATGCATGTCGGCACTGCTGTTGGCGTTGTTGCAGGATTCCAGCTTTGCGCATTTGGCCAGCGGCGCGCTGGGGGCTGAAGGCAGTTCCGGCAACGTGTTGCTCGACGGCCTCAACGCCGCGCCGGGGCCTGCGCAGGATGCCTTGCGCGGGGAGCTGGCGGTGACATTCCGGCATTTGCTGATGGTGAGTGCGGCGGTGTCGTTGCTGGGGTTGGCGGCGGCCATTGCGATGCCCAATCGTGTGCTGCGTGGGCGTGAAGACAAAGCACGTTAACTGACACAACGATGATCAAACTGTGGGAGCAGGCAAGCCAGCTCCCACAATGGATTGCATTCCAACTCAGATCAGGGGCTGTAGTACCCAACCGCCACCATAAAATGCCCGGCCTTGCGCACGTACGCATGCTTGTTCTCAACCTTGTCGGTCACCGGGTTCTTCCACCGGTACTTGTATTCACCCTGATCCTGCTCGGCCATCAGCTTCAGAATGGGTTCACCCACCGGCTTGCCATCCGGGTCTTTGATCTTGCGAAAGTCGGTATTGACCAGTCGCAAGTTGGTGCCATGCGCCACATACCGCCCGGTGTTCAGATCGACCACAAACACATACAAATCATCCTGCAGAAACCCGCCCTGCAATGAGTTGATCGCCTTGAGCGTGCCTGCCTCATCCTTGACCAGCGCCTTCACAGCCTTGTTGCGCAACGCTCGGGCCTGTTCCGGTGTGGCCCGTGGCAGGTAGTAACCCACCGCCAGGATGCGTTCACCCACGCGCTGATAAAACACGTGCTTGTGCTCAACCTTGCCGTCGTTCCAGTTCTGCCAGCGGTAGTCGGCTTGTTGGATGCCCTGGCCTTCGGGCACGGTCAGCGCCTGTTTGAACGAAGCTTGCAGGTCTGGCCCGAGCACCTCGGACACATCACGGCCGATCAATGCGGAGGAAGGCCCGCCGCTGGCTAACAACACGCCCTTGGTGTCGACCACGAACACATAGCGGTCATGGTCGATAAACTCACCCTGGCGGCTGAACGCGGCGAAGGCTTTGTCGCCGTTGCTTTGGAAGTAAGTCACAGCCTTTTCCAGTAGAGCCTTGGCGGCCCGAGCGTCCTCATCCTGAGTGGTCGCGTGCACCTGGCTGAACCCCAACAGCAGCAGGCAGGTGAGTCGGAGCAATCCCTTCATTACCGATCCCTCGTTATGGTTGATGTGAGCACAGCGTAGACGGCTCCTGCTCAGGGCGCCGCCAGCCACTGATTGACGATGCCTTCATACACCCCGGTGGCCATGCTCAGGTGCAGCCACTGGTCGACGTAGCTTTTCCACGCCACATCATCGCGGGGCAGCAGGAAGGCCTTTTCGCTGTATTGCATCTGCCGCTCGGGGTTGACCGCACACAGCCCAGGTTTCTGTTTTTGCTGGAAGCGCGCTTCGCTGGCGTCGGTGATCATCACGTCGGCTTTGCCCGCCAGCAGTTCGTCGAAAATCGTCACGTTGTCATGCAGGCGGATTTGCGCCTTGGCCAGGTGGGCGCGGGCAAACACCTCGTTGGTGCCGCCCGCCGGCTCGATCACACGCACCTGCGGCTGGTTGATCTGCTCGACGCTCTGGTAGCGCTGTACATCGGCGCAGCGCACCAGCGGGATCTTGCCATCGACGCCGAGAGGCTGGCTGAAGAAGGCTTTTTTCTGGCGTTCCAACGACACCGAAATACCGCCCACCGCGATGTCGCAGCGCTGGGCGAGGAAGTCCGGCATCAGGGTTTTCCAGGTAGTGGGCACCCATTTGATGTTGGCGTTGAGGCTCTTGGCCAGGGACTCGACCATGGCGATATCAATGCCTTCGTAGCGCCCGTCGGCTCGCAGCGAGGTGTAGGGCTTGTAGTCGCCGGTGGTGCAGACGGTGAGGGTGCCGTTTTGCAGCACCTCGTCCAGGCGTGAATCGGCCAGGGCGTGGGTGGCCACGCTTGCCAGTAAACAGAAGGCCAGGGGAGCTTTCATGCGGTCAAATCCTTGGGGCATGCTCGGGTCGCCATTATTTCCAGCTATGCGCAGGGATGGCAATTGTTTAGCCAGGCTGCAACCAAACTCCGTCAACCCTGAATTGAACAACCTTTGTGGGCGTGTGACGCTGCCGGGCATCTACCTCACTGTGAATCTCGCATGGACGGCTCCCCTGACACTCACCTCGCGACACTGCCGTCCGCGCTGGCCTTCTGGGCCTTGTTCCACTGCCGACACGCGCGCCCACCGGATACCTTTCTCTTACGTTGATTTGCCCCATGAATGACGCGCACCTGTGCGCCTGCCTGACGCAAACGTATGAGAGTTCCCATGAGTGTTTTTGCCAGCCTGCAAGAAGCCCAGTCTTTTCTTGAACAGCACTCGGACATCGAAATGTTCGAGCTGTTTATCCTCGACAACAACGGCGTGCCACGCGGCAAGTTGCTGCACCGCGATGAGCTGCTGGCGGTGTATGAAAGTGGCCGCCCGTTGCCCAGCACCATCCTGGGCCTGACGATTAACGGCGACGACGTGGAAAACTCCGGGCTGGTGTGGGAAGTCGGCGATATCGACTGCCGCGCCTACCCGGTCAGCGGCAGCTTGCAGCGTATGCCGTGGCGCCTGATCCCCACAGCCGCCGTGCAAGTCAGCATGCACCCCACCGAAGGCTTGCCGGCCACCGTGGCTGACCCTCGGCATTTGCTGGCCAAGGTGATCGACGACCTCAAGGCCGACGGTTATTACCCGGTGATGGCGGCGGAGTTGGAGTTTTACCTGCTCGACCAGAAACCCGACAGCAACGGCCGCCCACAACCGGCACGGGATGTGGACGGCAATCGCCCGCGCTCGACCCAGGTGTACGGCCTGCGTGAGCTGGAGCAAATCGAGCCGTTCCTGGCCGACCTCTACAGCGCTTGCAAGCTGCAAGGCATTCCGGCGCGCACGGCGATTTCCGAGTATGCGCCGGGCCAGGTGGAAATCACCCTGGAACATCGCGCCGATGCCCTGCAAGCCATGGACGAAGCGGTGCGCTACAAGCGTCTGGTCAAGGGCGTGGCGCATAAGCACGCAATGACCGCCTGCTTTATGGCCAAGCCATTCGATGACTTGGCGGGCACCGGCATGCACATGCATGTGAGCCTGGCGGATGCCCAGGGCAATAACCTGTTCGCCAGCGAGGCCGCCGATGGCACGCCGCTGCTGCGCCAGGCGGTGGGCGGCATGCTCAGCACCTTGCTCGATTCGCTGCTGATGTTTTGCCCGAATGCCAACTCTTATCGGCGCTTCCAGACCAACAGCTATGCGCCGCTGGCGGCCACCTGGGGCGTGGATAACCGTACCGTCAGCTTGCGCGTACCGGGCGGGCCGGCTCATTCGCGGCATATCGAACACCGGATTTGCGGGGCCGACGCCAACCCATACCTGGCGGCTGCTGCCATCCTGGCGGGTATTCACCGAGGCATTCGCGAGCAGCGCGACCCCGGTGCGCCGGTGGAAGGTAACGGATACGCCCAGGCCAAGGAGTTGCTGCCCACTGACTGGCTGACCACCTTGCGTGCGCTGGAGGGTTCAAGCTGGGCACGGGAGGCGTTCGGCAGTGAATTCCTCGGCGTCTATTTGGCGGTGAAACGTGAGGAATATCGTCAGTTCATGGGGGAGGTGGGCGAGCAGGATTGGCGCTGGTATCTGCATCAGGCGTGATCCGCTGGCAGCAGATTTGGATACACCGAAGAGCTGCTTTTCTGTGGGCGCTGGCTTGCCTGCGAAGGCATCAACTCGGTGTACCCGATGTACCGAGGTGCCAGCATCGCAGGCAAGCCAGCTCCCACAGTCGAACGTCGGTGTTTTACAGGCGTCACGGTTTCAACCTTTTTTTCACGTTGCAGTGGTTAAGCTGCGGATCAAGGTCGTTCACCACCGTTCCACCCACATGAGCCCGCGATGTCGCCACAACCTCCATCCTCTATCGAGATCGAATTCACCGAGCGCTGTGACCGCGAGCATGCGCAGGTCTGCGGCGACACGCGTCCGCCCGCGCTGCTCAAGCGTCTGGCGGCCTGGCGCGATGAACGGCTGGTGCGCCAAGCGTTGAAAGTGGCCGGTGAGCCTGGGTTGATCCTCGACCTGGCGTGTGGCTCCGGCCGGTTTTGGCCCGTGTTGGCCGAACACGTCAACCGGGTGATCCTGGCATCCGACAACTCCCAGGACATGCTCGACCATGCGCGCACCCATCACCCGGCGGCGTTGCTCAAGCGGGTCAAAACGTTCCAGGGTTCGGCGTTTTCCATCGGTCTGTCGGCCAACGCCGTGGACTGTATTTTCTGTTTGGAACTGTTTCGTCATGTGCCCAGCAGCGACGTACGCATGGCGCTGTTGCGCGAATTCCACCGTGTCAGTCGCGACACAGTGATTGTCGCGGTGAGCTCGCGCACACCGGTGGAGGACGAATTCCGCCAGGCCGGTTTCAAGGTTCTCCATCAGCAGGAGTTCCTGCCGGGCTCCAAGCTGTGGCGTGTCTACGTCTTGCGTAAGAGAGGCTAAGTCCCGCCTGTCGGACTATTCTTCCTCTCTTGTCAGAGTTTTCATGATGGTGTGTGCACTGCGGATGCTCGCAAGTCCCTTTCGCGATATATACTGCGCGCCATTCTTCAAGGGAGAGCCGTGTGGCCATCGATATTCACTGGATCTGCGACAACGATAGCCTCGGCCAGCATTGCGCCGAATGGCAGCAGTTGCCATTCGTCGCCCTCGACACCGAATTCATGCGGGTCGACACCTTTTATCCCATTGCCGGGCTGATCCAGATCGGTGATGGCGTTCGCGCTTACCTGATCGACCCCCTGACCATCGATAACTGGCAACCCTTGGCCGCCTTGCTGGAGAACCCGGCGGTGATCAAGGTGGTGCACGCCTGCAGCGAAGACCTGGAAGTGTTGTTGCGCCTGACCGGCAGCCTGCCGGTGCCGTTGTTCGACACTCAATTGGCAGCGGCTTACCTGAACCTCGGTTTCTCCATGGGCTACTCGCGCCTGGTGCAGGCTGTACTCGACATCGAGCTGCCAAAGGGCGAAACCCGCTCGGACTGGCTGCAGCGGCCGTTGTCCGAGACCCAGGTGAGCTACGCCGCCGAAGACGCGGTGCACCTGGCCGAAGTCTATGTGCGCTTGCGCCCGCAGCTGTCGGATGACAAATATGCCTGGGTACTGGAAGACGGCGCCGAACTGGTGGCCAACCTGCGCCGCGAAGTCGACCCGTATGAGGTGTACCGTGACGCCAAGCTGGCGTGGAAACTCTCGCGTGCCCAGCTCGCCGTATTGCGTGAGCTGTGCGCCTGGCGCGAGCAGCAGGCCCGTGCCCGTGACCTGCCGCGCAACCGCATCATTCGCGAACACTCATTGTGGCCCTTGGCCAAATCCCAGCCGGATAACCTCGCTGCGCTGGGCAAGATCGAAGACATGCACCCGCGCACTGTGCGTCAGGACGGCCAGTTTCTGCTGGACCTGATCAAGCGCGCCGGCAGCGTGTCGATGGACCAGTGGCCGCCCGCCGTGGCTGAGCCGCTGCCGGTGGACGCTGCTGTGCTGATCAAGCAACTGCGCGCCCTCGGCCAGGCCGAGGCCGAGCGCCTGGAGATGGCGCCGGAACTGATGCTGCGCAAGAAAACCCTCGAAGCCCTGGTCAAGAGCGGCTACCCCGATGGGCCTTATACATTGCCAGACTCGCTGCGTGGCTGGCGCCGCGAGTTGATGGGCCAGGCGCTGCTCGACAGCCTGGCCACTGCCGGAGAACAGCCTTGAAACGTATTTGCTCCATTTATCGCAGCTTGAAAAAAGACGGGATGTACCTCTACGTGCTCAAAAGCGATGCGCTGGAGCGTGTGCCGGAACCCTTGATGACTGCCTTCGGCAAAGCCCATCTTGCATTCGAGATGATACTCACGCCGGAGCGCAAGTTGTCGCGCGAGGACATTACCGTGGTCCTGGAAAACCTCGACAAGCAGGGCTACCACCTGCAAATGCCACCGGCCGAGGACGAGTACATCGAGCACTTGCCCGAAGAGCTGCTGCGCCGCAACGACCCGATGTAACCGGTCAGTGCCCTGTCCCGGGCACATTCTTTTATGGACTCGTATTCGTTTGGCGGTGGCCGTAAGGAAGCGGGCGGCCGTCTGCACTGTTTTTGAAAGGTTTGAACCATGCGTGTTCTGATTGCTGAACAGGATCACCCGCTCTACGCCCAATTGCTGAGCGAAGCGGCCCCGGACCTTGAGGTGCTGACCAGCGGCGACTCGGCCGAATTGTCGCGCCTGGCCGCCGATTGCCCGGTTTGGCTGGGCCAGCCGGACCTGCTCGCCACCTTGCTGCGCCAGGGCCATAAGCCGCAATGGTTGCAATCGACCTGGGCGGGTATCACGCCACTGCTGGCCGATGGCTTGCCGCGCGACTATCGCCTGACCCGCGCGGTCGGCATCTTTGGCCAGGTCATGGCCGAGTTCGTGCTCACCTATATGCTCGGCCATGAGCGCGAAGTACTGGCGCGACTGGTCAGCCAGGTCGAGCGCAAGTGGGACAACCGCATGGGCCAAAGCCTGGCGGGACGCAAGGTGCTGGTGGTTGGCACCGGCTATATCGGCCAGAGCGTTGCTGATTTTTTGCTGCCGTTTGGCGTCAAGCTCTACGGGATTGCCAGCAGCGCGCGGGAACAGGCACCGTTTATCGAAGTGGCCGGGTTGGACCAACTGAGCCGGCTGGTGGGCGAGGTGGACTACGTGATCAACCTGCTGCCGAACACGCCTGATACCCATGATTTGTTCAACGCGGCGCTGTTCAAGCAATTCAAGCCGACGGGGTTGTTTATCAACGTCGGGCGCGGCGTGGCGGTGGTCGATGCCGATTTGGTCGAGGCGCTTAAAGAGGGGCACTTGGCCGGTGCGGTGATCGACGTGTGCCGTCAGGAGCCTTTGCCGCAACGCCATCCGTTCTGGACCGCCTGGGGCTTGCTGTTGACCGGGCACAGTTCCGCGCCGACGTCGCCGGGGATGATGGTGGAATTGTTTGTGCAGAACCTGCGGGCTTATCAGGCCAAGGATGCACTGCGCGGGGAAGTCAGCTTCGAACGCGGCTATTAAACGTGTGAGCTGGGCTTATGTGGGAGCTGGCTTGCCTGCGATAGCATCACCTCGGTCTACCTGATTCACCGAGGTGCCTTCATCGCAGGCAAGCCAGCTCCCATACAAACCAGCTCCCACACAAGCCCGCACATATTGGATCTATGCAAGGCTTACAGGCTGAAATCACCCTCGGACACCAGTTCGCTCAGCGGCCGACGCGGGCTTGGCGCTTCACGACCTTGCAGGTACTCCGGCAAGCTCGACTTGTCCCCCAGCTTGCCCACGGCCACAGCCGCGTGCAGGGCATAACCTTCTGGAATCTTCAGCTCTTTGCGGGTCAGCTCCTGATCGAAACCGGCCATGCCGTGGGTGTGCCAGCCGCTGAGGCTGGCTTGCAGCGCCAGGTGGCCCCACGCCGAACCGGTGTCGAAGGTGTGCCACAACGCCGGGGTTTCTTCGCTGGCGCCGGGGGCGGTAAAGTCGGTTTTTGAAGCGATGATCACCAGGGCTGACGCGTGTTGCGCCCAACCACGGTTGAATTCATTGAGCAACCCCAGGAAACGCTCCCAGTTCGGCGTGTCGCGGCGCGCGTAGAGAAAGCGCCATGGCTGCGAGTTGTAGGCCGACGGCGCCCAGCGTGCGGCTTCGAAGAAGCTCAGCAGCGTCTCCTGCGGGATGCTTTCGCCGGTAAAGGCGCGGGGCGACCAACGTTCGGTGAATTGGGTGTGGATCGGGTAATCGGCAACGCGTGTCATGGGCAGTTCCTGATCGTCAATTCGGCCTTCAAAGCTACTGCGCGCCCACTAGACTGACAAGTGTTGTTACACCGCCAGTCGTAAGCGCTTGGCCCCAGGCGCCTTGGGCACTAGACTGGCGGCCTTTTCACCTTCCGATACTGATGTAGAGCCATGGCCGCCAAAGTCGAACCTTTCTGGATACGCAAAACCCTTGAACACCTCGACCAGGAGGAGTGGGAGTCGTTGTGCGACGGCTGTGGCCTGTGCTGTCTGCAAAAGCTTGAGGATGAAGAAGACAACAGCGTCTATTACACGCGCATCGCCTGCAAATTGCTCGACCTGAAAACCTGTCAGTGCAGCGACTACACCAACCGCCGCGCCTCGGTGCCCGATTGCATCCAGCTCACGCCGGGCCAGGCCGACCAGTTCAAATGGCTGCCGCCGACCTGCGGCTACCGCCTGGTCAGCGAACGCAAGGACTTGCCGCTGTGGCATCACCTGGTGTGTGGCGACCGCGATGCTGTGCACCATGAACGCATTTCCCAGTCCGGGCGCATGCTCGCCGAAGGCAGCGTGCCCGAAGATGACTGGGAGGATTACCTGATCTTCCGCGCAGGCTGAAAAAGGAGTGTGTATGAGGGTGGCAACCCGGCTGGCGGCATCCTTGGTGCTGCTGGCACTGAGCCTGCCTGCGTGGTGCGCGAAGAAAGTCGACCTCGATTATCACGTCAAGCTGCTGCCCCAGAGTGATCAGGCCGAGGTCCGCGTGAGCCTGTCCCAGGGCTCGGCTGTGCGCAGCCTGAACTTCGACCTGGGCCGTGACGGCGACTACAGTGACTTCAAGGCCGACGGCCAATGGCAGGTCACCGGCAGCCGTGGCCTGTGGCAACCCAGCGCCGACAAAGCCAGCCTGACTTACCGCGTGCGCCTCGCCCATGCGCGCAAGGCGGGCGTGTATGAGGCGCGGATGACGCCGAGCTGGGCGCTGTTTCGCGGCGAAGACCTGGTGCCGGTTGCGCGGCTGGACCAGCAGGACGGTACCGAGTTGGTGTCGCGCCTGATGTTTGAATTGCCGGCCGGCTGGAAGAGCGTCGAAACCGCCTGGCCGCGTATCGGAAAGCACAAGTTCCGTATCGACAATGTGTCCCGCCTGTTCGACCGGCCTACCGGCTGGATGCTCGCTGGCAGCCTCGGCAGTCGTCGCGTGCGCCTGGGTGAAACCGACGTCACCGTGGCCTCGCCCAAGGGGCAGGCCATGCGCCGGATGGACGTGCTGACGCTGCTGACGTTCGTCTGGCCGCAAGTCGAAGCCGCACTGCCACGCCATCCTGCCAAGCTGTTGATCGTCGGCGCCAGCGACCCGATGCGCCGTGGCGCTTTCTCATCGCGCGATTCGATCTACCTCAACAGCCGCACGCCGCTGATCAGCGAAAACGGCAGCAGCCCGTTGCTGCGCGAAGTGGTGCAAGCCATTGGCCGTTTTAACGACCACGATACCAGTGACTGGATCAGCGAAGGGTTGGGCGAGTATTACGCCATTGAACTGCTGCGGCGTGCCGGCGGCATTACCGATGAGCGGTATGCGGCGATACAGACGCGGTTGGCCAAGGAGGGCAAGGGCGTGATCAGCCTGCGCGGCAATCAAGTCAACGCTGCGACCGTGGCGCGGGCGGTGCTGGTGTTGCAGGAGCTGGACCGCGAGATCCGCGTAAAGACCCACAACAAGCGCTCGCTGGATGATCTGGCGCAGGCGGTGATGCGGGCGAACAGTGTTAATACGGCGCAGTTTGTGCAGTTGGCTGAAAGTGTGATCGGCGAGTCGTCGGTGGTGCTGGACAACAAATTATTGCGTTGACCCAAAACAACTGTGGGAGCTGGCCAGCTCCCACGGTTGATTGGGGTTGGCCGGGCTATTTAGTGGCTTTCTCCGCCGCCACTTCAGCCTTGGTCTTCAAGTTCTTCAACTCTTCGCCCGCGCGTTCGATCTTGGTGCGCACACTGTTCATTTCCTGGCGGCCTTGCTCCAGCTTGTCCTTGAGCGAACTGTGCCCGGTCACGCCGCGCACCAGCGCCACGCCACCAATCGCCACCTGGATCAGCCCGAAGATGCCGCCACGGCGCAGGCCTTTGCCGACCATCATCACACCGCCGGCCACCGAAAGAATGCGTTCCGACCCGTGTACGTTTTGCTCGCTTTTGGGGGCTGGTTGCAGGTGTTCGATGATAGGTCGCAGGGTTTTGCTGTCGCTCATGGTTTGTCTCCAACAAAGGCAAGTGTAAGTAGCTGACTGTTTGCAGGCGCCGGATGTTCCCGAAATATCAGTACTTGGGGCCTGAGCGGGTGTTGTTGCCCTTGGCCAGACGGTCGTACAGCACCACATTGACGGTGGCGGCAAGGTTCATGCAGCCGGTGGTCGGGATGTACACCACGTCTTCACACCAGTCGCGGATCTCTTTGTCCAGCGAGCCGTCTTCGGGGCCGAAGATGTACAGCGCGCGGTCCGGGTGCGTGTATTCGGGCAGCGGGCGGGCGCCTTCCACCAGCTCTACGGCGACCGGGATACAGCCCAGCGGCAGGATCTTTTTCAAGTCATCGATGCCGATCAACGGAATGTCGTGGTGGACCTTCTTGGTGTCGGTGATGAAGTCCCGGGCGCGCTCGTAACGCACGCCGGTGTAAAACACCGAGGCCACGCCGTAGCAGCCGGCGGCGCGCATCACCGAGCCGACGTTTTCGGGGGATTTGGGGTTATACAGACCGATGCAGCTGTAGCGTTTATTGCCCACGGGGAAGGGTGCCTTGGAGGAAAACCGCGATTATACGGCCTTGGAGGCATGTGTTGCTTGGGCGATCGCTATCGCGGGCAAGCCCGGCTCCCACACTTGGGATGCATTCCCCTGTGGGAGCTGGCTTGCCTGCGATGCGGCCCGCACAGGCAAAGAAGGGCTTCAGTCGTCCTTCTTCATCAACCCCGCCAACGCCGCAAACGGGTTGTGCGTCGCCTTGGCAATCGTCGGGCTGCTGGTGGAGCCTTCGCCGAAATACTGCTGGTCGGTGTAGCGCGAGTGTTCGTTGTCGTGGCAGTACAGGCACAGCAACTCCCAGTTGGAACCGTCCTGGGGGTTGTCATCATGATTGTGGTTGCGATGGTGTACGGTCAGTTCGCTCAAGCGTTTGCCGGCAAACTCACGGGCACAGCGGCCGCACACGTGCGGGTACATCTTCAAGGCTTTGTCGCGGTAGCCCATTTCCCGGTCGCGCTGGGCATCGGCGAGGATGCGGTCCAGCTTGGCGGTGTGGGAGGGCGGGTTGGTCGAGCTCATCATGGCTCCTGGCTATTTGGGGGTTCACGGATAGGGTTGATTCTAGCCGCTCGCGAGGCAAATGACCGCTGGCTTTTTCAGCCGCGGTACAGCTGCGCTTGAGCGAACGTTTGTAGTATCGGCATATTCACTTCACAAGGATCTGAAACCTATGCGTGTGTACACATGGACCGCAGCCCTGCTGCTCAGCGCCCTGGCCGCTCAAGCCCAGGCGTTCTCCACACCCAAGCCCGGCCAGGTGATCGAGGTGGCCCTTGAGCAACTGCACCCGACCCAGGCCGTGGTGGGCTTTGACCAGATCTACTACAGCCTGGGGCTGTTCGCCGACAAACCGGCCAAGGTGTTCGACGAATACTGCGAAACCAACGGCCAGGGCGCCGCCGACAACGTGCCGAAGAAAGCCGACCTGCACCAACCCGATAGTTTCACCTGCAAAGACCCGGTGGGCACCCACCCCGACGACATGAAAACCGTGGTGGTTGGCCCCGGTGGCCAGTTGTACCTGACCGACGGTCACCATAGTTTTACCACCTTGTGGGAAGTGCCCGGCGGCGGCCCGCAGCTGAAAATGTGGGTCAAGGTAACCGATGACTTCAGCAACAGCGCCGACATGAATACCTTCTGGCAGCGCATGGAGGCGGCCCGCAAGGTCTGGCTCAAGGACAATCAAGGCCAGACCCTGCCGCCGCAACAGCTGCCTGCGCACCTGGGCTTCAAGAACCTGCAGGACGACACGTTTCGCAGCCTGGTGTATTTCACCCGCAAGGCCGCCTATGGCAAGCCGGACGATGGCGCGATTGCGCCGGAATTCCTGGAGTTCTACTGGGGCAATTGGCTGCGTACGCAGATTGATTTGAAGGCGTACAACCTGAACAAGAAGGGCGGCTATAAGGACGCGATTGAGGCGGTTGCCAAGCGCATGGTCAGCCTGGCGCCGGGTTCACAGGTGGGCAGCAGCGGTTTTACTGCCAGGCAACTGGGCGGTATGACCCAACTGGACCAGGGCGAGCTGGACAAGACCTTCGAGAAAAAAGTGCCGTATGTGATCGACTATCGAAAATCCCGGGGCTGACACGGGACCAAAATGTGGGAGCTGGCTTGCCTGCGATGCTGGCACCTCGGTGATTCAGGTAGACCGCGGTGATGCTATCGCAGGCAAGCCAGCTCCCACACAAGCCAGCTCCCACACAAGCCAGCTCCCACACAAGCCAGCTCCCACACAAGCCAGCTCCCACACCAGCGGGCTCCTACAGGTTTTTTTTTGTGTCAGCGGGCCTCAGCCCTTGAGCTTCTCGGCAATCCAGATGGTATGCCGGGTGCCCTTGTTGCCATGGGCGAACACCTGCACTTCCTCGGCCTTGAACCCGGCCTTGCGCAGTTTGTCGCTGAACAGCTTGTCGGCGCTGGCTGACCACACCGCCAGCACGCCTTTAGGCCGCAGCGCTTTGGCACACGCGGCCAGGCCACCGGCCGAATACAGCCAACTGTTGGCTTTTTGCGTCAGGCCTTCGGGGCCGTTGTCCACATCCAGCATGATCGCGTCAAAGCCTTGCGGCTCGGCCTGCAGCACCTTGGCCACGTCTTCCATGCGGATCACCGTGCGTGGGTCCAGCAGCGGGCGGCCGGATTTTTCCCCCAGTGGGCCACGGTTCCATTCCACTACGCCAGGCACCAATTCCGCTACCACCACTTCAGCGCCCTTGCCCAAATGCTTGAGTGCCGAGGCCAGGGTAAAGCCCATGCCCAGGCCGCCGATCAGCACCCGCGAACCCGGCCGACCGGCGACTTTACGGCAAGGAATCTCCGCCAGCGCGTCTTCGGAACCATGCATGCGCGTGTTCATCAACTGGCCGCCGTCACCGCCCTGGATCTTGATGACAAAATCCTCGCCGTATTCGAACAGGCACAAGGCACCGCCGTTGTCGGGGATTGGGGTGGTGTCGAGCAGAACGAAACGTTTCATGGAAATCTCATTGGGAAGGGCATTCTTGCGCGGTTGGGAGTAGCCTTACGACATTCCGGTCAGGCCATGGAGCCATCGATGAAGTGCAGCATTCTAACGGTCATTGCGTTGAGCGCGCTCACATTGGGTGCGGCGCAGGCGCAAGAGGCGCAAACGGTGCCCGTGGCGCCTACGCCAACCCCCGGTGCGCCGGGCACGCCGACGCCCACCTTGTACCCGCAAGTCACTCCGCCCGTGGCGCCCAAAACCACCGCGAACGGCTCACCGGCGCTGGTGCCGATTGTGTTGCCAACGCCGCCCAAGGATCAGACGGTGCCTGGCCTGCTGCAAAATGACAGCAAGCCGAAGACGCCCGGCGGTTAAAATTGCTGGGACAGTAATTGCCCGTCGGCCATGCGCAGGCGCTTGGACAAGGCAATCGCAATCGCGCGAATGATCTTGGCCGCTACCCTGGGGGCTTCGTTGAGCATTTTTTCCAGCGCATCTTTGCCCAGGTTCAACAGCACGCAATCACTGGCGGCCACGCAACTGGCGGAGCGCCGCTCGCCGTCAAGCACGGCCATCTCGCCAAAAGCCCGGCCACTGCGCAGGGTGGCGATGGTCAGGCGCTGGCCGGTGTGATTGGTTTTTTGCACGGCCACCTGGCCGCTGTGCAGGATGCACATGAAGGTGCCCGCATCGCCCTCGAGGAAAATCACCTCATCGCGGGCAATGCTGCTGATATTGAAGTAGCCGGCGGCCACGTGAAAATCTTCCGGTAACAGCGGGTCGAACAGGCCGCAATCCATGAGCATGTCGCGGATTTCGTTGTTCATCAGAGTCGGTAGTGGCATAGCTGCAATCTTGGTCCATCAATCAAGTCGGGCGGTCTTGTGTTCAGACAGGACCGCCTTGCTAAGTTCCTTAAACGAGCCCCAGGGCCTTGAAGACAAATCCATATTCGAGCGCTACGTCACGTAATCCCTGGTAACGCCCGCTCATCCCGCCATGGCCGGCACCGAGTTCAGTCTTGAGCAGCAACAGGTTGTGGTCGGTTTTGGTGTCGCGCAATTTGGCCACCCACTTGGCCGCTTCCCAATACTGCACGCGGCTGTCGTTGTAGCCGGCAATCACCAGCATGTGCGGGTAAGCCTGGGCCTGGACGTTTTCATAGGGCGCGTAGGCCTTGATGCGTTCATACACCTCGGGCTCTTGCGGGTTGCCCCACTCGTCGTACTCGGTAATGGTCAGCGGCAGTTCCGGGTCGAGCATGGTGTTGAGCACGTCGACGAACGGCACTTCGGCAATCGCCGCCTGGAACAGCTCCGGGCGTTGATTGAGCACCGCGCCGATCAACAGGCCGCCGGCACTGCCGCCGCTGATAGCCAGCTGCTTGGAGGTGGTCAGCCCTTCGGCGATCAAGTGCTCGGCGCAGGCGATAAAGTCGCTGAACGTGTTCTGTTTGTGTTCCTGCTTGCCATTGCGGTACCAGGCTTCACCCAGCTCACCGCCGCCGCGTACATGCGCGATGGCAAATGCCACGCCACGCTCCAGCAAACTCAGGCGCGCATGGGAAAACCAAGGGTCGAGGCTTGAGCCGTAGGCGCCGTAGCCATAGAGGTACAGCGGCGTGGGTTGGCCAAGCTGATCACGCTTGACCACCAGGCTGATCGGCACCTGAGTGCCATCTGCAGAAGTCGCCCACAGCCGTTGGCTGACATAATCGTCGGCGTTGAACACACCGAGTACCGGGGTTTCCTTGAGCACCACCTGCGCGCCGCTGGCCAGTTCAAGCTGGCGCACCTGGGCCGGACGGTTCAGGGCTTCATAACGCAGGCGGATCTTGTCGCTGGCAAATTCCAGGCTGTTCTGCACGTAAAGGCTGTAGGCGGCGTCAGGCAATTCCACGCGGTAGGCGCTCGAACCCTGCGGGTGCACTTCGATCACCGGCAGGCCGCCGATACGCAGACTCAAGGTCATGGCGCTGGCATTGAGGGTCACGCCGTCGAGCATCACGTCATCGCTGTGGGGGACCAGGTTCTGCCATTGATCCTCGCTTGGCACACTGCCAGTGTCGGCGGCGATGAACAGCGCATAGTTGATGCCGTCACGGTTGCTGCGGATAAACCAGGTCCATTGGTCATCCAGCATGCCGTGGTCGACATCGTATTCATGGTCTTCGACCCGTGGCGCCAGGCAGGTGAAAGCCTGCTGTGGCTGGTCGGCGTCCAGCGCCCAGATTTCGCTGGTGGTCTTGCTGCCCAGGGCCAGCAGCAATTGGCGCTCGGAGCTGGAGCGGTAGCAATGCAGGAAGAACCGCCCGTCGGGCTCGTGGAACACTTCCTGCGCTGCCGTGCCATCCAGGCGGTAGCGGTAAAGCTTGTGCGGGCGATGGGTGTCGTCCAGTTCGCCGAAGAACAGCGTCAGGCTGTCGTTGGCCCAGGTCATGCTGCCGTCGCAGTCTTCAAACTCCAGTTCGCTGACCTTGCCGGTGGCCAATTCCTTCACGTACAGGGTGTAAATCTCTTCACCGCTGGTGTCGAGGCTGTAGGCCAGGCGCAGGTGGTCGGGGCTGATGCTGAACGCGCCCAGGGAGAAAAAGCCGCCGTTTGCCAGCACATTCGGGTCCAGCAGCAATTCTTCGCTGCTTTCGTCCACCGTGTTGCTGTCATCCGCCGGGCGACGGCAGCGGTAGTGGCGGGCGTATTCATCACCGGCGGTGGTGCGTGTGTAATACAGGTACGGGCCCCACGGCGAAGGCAACGACAGGTCGGTTTCCAGGATGCGGCCCTTGATCTCTTCGAACAGGCTTTGACGCAGGGCTTGCTGGCCGGCGAGCTGGTCTTCCTGCCAGGCGTTTTCGGCTTTGAGGTAATCGAGGACTTCAGGTGTGTCACGTTCCTGCAGCCAGGCATACGGGTCCGGGCCTTGGGCCTTGCGGGCGATCGGGGCAGTCGATATAGGCATGGATCACTCTCTGTCTGGCGGATGGTGGCAGGCATTGCAGCCGAGACACGCAAAAGCCGTTATCATAGCCGCCTCTTTGCCAGCCTTGCCATGGACACCATGACCGAGAACGACTATCTGACCGCTTGGGGCCTTTACGCCTTCGCCGCTTTGGGCTGCCTGTTGGTGTGGTGGCGCATGACCCGCTGGATCTGGCGCTGGCTGCGTGAGCCGCTGCAATTGCTGATGGCGGTGTTGCTGTTCAGCCCGACCATCGTCGACCCGGTCAAGACCCAGTTTGCGCCAGCCGTGGCCATTACCGCCCTGGACCTGGTGCTGCACGTGGGCAATAACGCCTGGCGGGCCATCTCCGACCTGTTCATGTACACGATGATCGCGTTTGGCGTTTATATCGTGTTCGTGTTGATCCGCTGGCCCATCGAGCGTGCCGCCAACGCCCGCTGTGAGCGCAAGGCCGCCGCCGACGCCGCACTGGCCGCCGAGCCGGTAGACGAAGACGACGAACCTTTCCGTCGCCCGCCGCCTGCCGGCAATCTGCGGGTTGAGCCGCGTCTTTAACGTTGTAAGCCCTGCAGCGAGAGCCCTGGCATGTGTGAATTATTGGGCATGAGTGCCAACGTCCCCACCGATATCGTGTTCAGCTTTACCGGGCTGATGCAGCGGGGCGGGCGTACCGGCCCCCACCGCGACGGTTGGGGCATCGCGTTTTACGAAGGCCGTGGCCTGCGGCTGTTCCAGGACCCGGCCGCGAGCAGCGAGTCGGAAGTCGCCCTGCTGGTGCAGCGTTATCCAATCAAAAGTGAAGTGGTGATCGGCCATATCCGCCAGGCCAATGTGGGCAAGGTGAGCCTGGCCAACACGCACCCGTTCGTGCGTGAACTCTGGGGCCGTAACTGGTGCTTTGCGCATAACGGCCAATTGGCCGACTTCAACCCGCGCGCCACGTTCTACCGGCCGGTGGGCGACACCGACAGCGAAGCGGCGTTCTGCGACCTGCTCAATCGCGTGCGCGAAGCCTTTCCGGAGCCGGTGGAGATCGAGCAGGTGCTGCCGGACCTGATCGCCGCCTGCGCCGAATACCGCAGCAAAGGCGTGTTCAACTGCCTGCTCAGCGACGGCGACTGGCTGTTTTGCTACTGCTCGACCAAACTGGCGCAGATCACCCGGCGCGCCCCGTTTGGCCCGGCGCGTTTGAAAGATGTCGACGTGATCGTCGATTTTCAGGCCGAAACCACGCCTGATGACGTAGTCACGGTGATCGCCACCGAGCCCTTGACCGACAATGAAAACTGGACCCGCTACGAACCGGGCCAATGGAGCCTGTGGCGACGCGGTGAATGCGTCAGTCAAGGCGTTACCGAGTAAGGATATCGACCATGTTGCTCAGTTATCTGCGGTTGGTGCTGTTTGCCATTGGCTTGTTGGTCGGCGTGCAAGTGCCGGGGTTTATCAACGACTACGCCAAGCGCGTTGAAGCCCATTTGATCGAAGCCCAGACCGGCCTGCGCGGCTTTGATGCCACGGCGCAGCAGTTCTTCAATGGGGACTTGCAGGCGTTGGTGGCCCATTACCGCGCCAGTGATGACCCGGTGTTTCGCAGCGATGCCAACAGCCTGGGCACTTTGCTCGATCGTCAGGTGGCGTTGGACAAGCAGTTCCAGGCCATGCAAGGCCCGTGGTACATCCGCGCGCTGCAAGTGGCGGTGGCTGCCGACCCGGATATCCGCCTGGAAACCTGGAATGGCTACAGCTACCAGATTTTGCTGACGCCTGAGGCGATGGGCTGGGGTTTGGGCGGGGCGATGCTGTTGTCGTTCGGCATCGAATGCCTGTTTCGCCTGATCGACTGGGTGGTGTTGGGCGGCAAGCGCCTGCGCCAGAGCCGGCCGATCGAAGAGCGCGACCTTAAAGGCCTCTAAAGATGATCGTTCCCACGCTCTGCGTGGGAAAGATCATTGGCTTAGTACCATCCTTTCTTCGCCCACTTCCTCGGCATACCGCGCCACCACCTTCTGGCACAACCCCACAATCTCCTCCACCAACTCCACCCCCACACGCCACGACACCACCACCTGCAAGTTCGGCAAGCGTTGCGCCATTGGCAGCATCACCAACTCCCCACTGGCCAATTCCTCCATCACCAGCACCGGCGGTAACGCGCCAATCCCGAAGCCATCGCGTAGCAAGCGGGTAATCGCCGACACCGAGTTCACACAGTTCATGCGTGGCGAGGCCACCCCGTTGGCCTGCATCAGGCTCAGCACATCCTGGTGTGGGTGGGAATTTTTCGAGTAGGTGATGATGCGCTCCTGGGCCAGTTCGGCGAGGGAGGCGTAGTCACGGTTGTAGATGGAGTGGCTGGCGACTATCCAGGCCATGGGGTGGCTGGCCAGCTCCAGGCTGCGCACTGTTTCCAGGCGCAGCAGGTCGGTTTGCAGGATCAGGTCGAGGAAGCCTTTTGCAGCTGATCGCTGAGGTTAAGCGCCGTATCGGCGACCAGTTCGATTTCTACCCGCGGGAAGTGATCCATCAATTGCGCCACCAATGGGCTCAGCCAGGTGTGGATCACCGTGTCCATGGCACCGATGCGGATGCGCCCCACCTTGCTGCTGGTGGTCTCCAGGGACTGCTTCAAGCCCTGCATTGTGACCATCATCTGCTCGGCATAATCGAGCACCTTCAAGCCTTCCGGGGTCAGGCTGACGCCGCGTGAATCGCGCAGAAACAGCTTCACACCCAGTTCGCTTTCGAGCACGGCGATGCGGCTGGAAATCGAGGCCTGGGTGGTGAACAGCTTTTCGGCGGTCAGGCGAAAGCTCTTGAGCTTGGCCACCCAGACGAAAGTTTCGAGGAACTTCAAATTCATGGGATCAACTTTTCTTATGCTTGGATCGGTTTTTATTAGTTGGACGCCGCACCCGGCAAACGCCAAAAATCGAGGCATTCCACGATAAGCGCCGTTAGGGTGTCAGGACAAGTTGCGAGTTCTGCGTAAAAAATCCCACACTACAAAAAATACAAAGCCTACAGGAGCAACCACCGTGAGCCGTCTGCTTTTGAATTGCGACATCGGCGAAAGCTTTGGTAACTGGACCCTGGGTCTGGACGCCGAGGTCATGCCGTTCATCGATTGCGCCAACGTGGCCTGTGGTTTTCATGCCGGCGACCCGAGCATCATGCGCCAGACCGTCAGCCTGGCACTCAAGCATGGCGTGCAAATAGGTGCGCACCCGGCCTACCAGGACCTGCAAGGGTTCGGCCGCCGTTCCATGGCCTATACGCCGCAGGAAATCCAGGACCTCATGCACTACCAGATCGGCGCCCTTGAGGGCATCTGCCGTGCGCAGGGTACCCGCGTCAGCTACGTCAAACCCCATGGTGCGCTGTACAACGACATGATGGCCAAACCGGCGCAACTGCGAGCGGTGATGCAGGCTGTGGCCGCGTATGGCGATTTGCCCTTGATGTTGCTGGCCAAAAGCGACAACAGCGAAGCCCAGGCGATGGGCGATGAATTCGGCCTGACACTGTGGTTCGAAGCCTTCGCTGATCGCGCCTATGACCCTAAGGGCCATCTGGTTTCGCGTCAGTTGCCGGGCGCGGTCCATCACGACGCCGACACCATCGTGCAGCAAGCCCTGACCATTTCCCGTGGGCAAGCCCTGACGGCCAGCGACGGCAGCGCTCTGGTGTTGCAGGCCAACACCCTGTGCGTACACGGCGACAACGCCAGCTCGATCGCCGCTGTGCAGCGCATCCGCGAGGCGTTGAAACCAGCATGAAGCCACGCATTGAAGTGGTGGCCATCGACTGCCTGATGGTGCGTCTGTTTGAGGTGATTGCGGAAGCCAACATGCCGTGGATGCTCGCCGCCACCCAACGTCTGCGTGAAGGTTTTGGTGACGCGCTGGTGGATCTGGTGCCGTCCTACACCACCTTGATGGTGCATTACGACCTCACAGCGTTAAGCCCGGCCCAGGCGCGGGAACTGATCGACCGCGCGCTGACTGACTTGCAACCCCAGGCGCAGGGCAGCGGCCAGTGCCACGTGTTGCCGGTGTGGTACGACCTGAGTGTCGGCCCGGAACTGACGTTGCTCAGCCAGCGCAGCGGGTTGTCGATCGAGCAGGTGATCCATCGCCACAGTGCCCACGAATACCAAGTCTTTGCCCTCGGCTTCGCGCCCGGTTTTGCCTTTATGGGCTTGGTCGACGAAATCCTCGCCACACCACGCCTCAACACGCCGCGTAAACGCGTGGCGGCCGGCAGTGTCGGCATTGCCGAGCGGCAAACCGCCGCCTACCCGGTGGTGTCGCCGGGCGGCTGGAACCTGATCGGTCGCACCCCGGCCAAACTGTTCGACCGCGAGCGTGACGGCTACAGCCTGATGCAGCCGGGCGATACCGTGCGTTTCGAAGCGGTCGGCCACGCCGAATTCATCCATTTGGGTGGCGATGACACGCCGTTGGAGGCGCAGGCATGAGCCGCTTGTTGATCGAGGCCAGCACGCCGCTGTGCCTGTTACAGGACGCCGGACGCTTTGGCGTGCGCCACCTGGGCGTGACCCAGGGCGGTGCGCTGGACTGGGTGTCGATGTCTTGGGCCAATTGGTTGCTGGGTAATACGCTGGATGCACCGGTGGTGGAAATCACCTTGGGCGGGTTTACCGTGCAGGCCGAAGACTATTGTTTGCTGGCATTGGCCGGGGCGGATTTGGGCGCCTATATCGACGAACGCGCCATCAGTCCCGGGCGCAGTTTTATCCTGCAAAAGGGTCAGCGTCTGCGCTTTACCCAGCCATTCAGTGGTGCGCGGGCTTACCTGGCGGCGCCCGGCGGGTTTGATGCGCCGGCTGTGCTGGGCAGTTGTTCCACGGTGGTACGTGAGGCATTGGGTGGGCTGGACGGTTTCGGCAAGGCCTTGGCCGAAGGCGGGCGGTTGGTTTATTTCGGTACGGGCGGCGCGATGAACGTGCTGAGCACGCCTGATCTGCCGGCAAAAGCGCCGCTGGACGTGATTGTCGGCGCGCAGATCGGCCAGTTCAGTGGGCAGAGCCTGTTCGATGCATTCAATACCGACTGGTCGCTGGACAGCCGCGCCGACCGCATGGGCATGCGCCTGCTGGGCACGCCGTTGCAGTACCAGGGGCCGTCGTTGATCTCTGAAGGCATCCCGTTGGGCGCGATCCAGGTGCCGCCGGATGGGCAGCCGATTGTGTTGCTCAATGATCGGCAGACCATTGGCGGCTATCCGCGTTTGGGCGCACTGACGCCGTTGGCGTTGGCGCGGCTGGCGCAGTGTTTGCCGGGGGAGAAGGTGAGGCTGGCGCCAGTGGTGCAGGAGACCGCGCATCGGCAGCACATCGAGTTTTTGCAGCGGTTTTTGAATCGCTAAAAGCATCGCAGGCAAGCCAGCTCCCACAGGGGAATGCATTTCAACTTTGGAATGCACTCCCCTGTGGGAGCTGGCTTGCCTGCGATAGCGTCAGTGAATACACCACCTACTTAGACAGAAAACGCATGCCTTCTTCCAGCCCACGCAACGTCAGCGGATACATCTGATCCTCCACCAACTCGCGCACAATCCCTGTCGACGCCGTATAGCCCCAAGTGTCTTTCGGGTACGGGTTAATCCAGATCAGCTTCTTGTACTTGGCCATGAAGCGCTGCATCCACACATACCCAGGCTCCTCGTTCCAGTGCTCGACACTGCCGCCGGCCTGGGTGATTTCATACGGCGCCATCGACGCATCGCCGATAAAAATCACTTTGTAGTCGGCGCCGTACTTGTGCAGCAGGTCCTGGGTAGAGGTGCGCTCTGAAGTGCGGCGCTGGTTGTTCTTCCACACCGACTCGTACACGAAGTTGTGGAAGTAGAAGTACTCCAGGTGCTTGAACTCGGTTTTGCACGCCGAAAACAGCTCTTCGCAGATCTTCACGTGAGCGTCCATCGAGCCGCCGATATCGAACAGCAGCAACAGCTTGATGGTGTTGCGCCGCTCCGGGCGCATCTGGATATTCAGCAAGCCGGCATCCCGCGCCGTGTGGTCGATGGTGCCGTCGATATCCAGCTCTTCAGCCGCACCCTGACGCGCAAATTTGCGCAGGCGGCGCAGGGCGATCTTGATATTGCGCGTGCCCAGCTCGACCTGATCGTCGAGGTTCTTGTATTCGCGCTGGTCCCAGACCTTTACGGCTTTGCCCTGGCGTTTGCCGGCATCACCAACCCGGATACCTTCCGGGTTGTAGCCGCCGGAGCCAAACGGGCTGGTGCCCCCGGTGCCGATCCACTTGTTGCCGCCGGCGTGGCGTTCTTTCTGTTCTTCCAGGCGTTTCTTGAATTCTTCGATCAACTTGTCCAGGCCGCCAAGGGACTGGATCTGCGCGCGTTCCTCATCGGTCAGCGAGCGTTCGAATTCCTTGCGCAGCCATTCTTCAGGGATCAACGCCTGCAGGTGGTCGTCGAGCTTTTCCAGCCCATTGAAATAGGCGCCGAACGCACGGTCGAATTTGTCGAAGTGCCGTTCGTCCTTGACCAGAATCGCCCGGGCCAAGTAATAAAACTCGTCCATGTCAGCGAAGACCACGCGCTGTTTAAGCGCGTTGATCAGGTCGAGCAGCTCGCGCACCGACACCGGCACCTTGGCGGCGCGCATCTCATTGAACAGGTTGAGCAGCATCAGCGATTACCGCGACGGCTCATGAACGCCAGACGCTCCAGCAACTGCACGTCTTGCTCGTTCTTGACCAGGGCACCGGCCAGCGGCGGAATAGCCTTGGTCGGGTCGCGCTCGCGCAGCACCGCTTCGCCGATGTTGTCGGCCATCAGCAGCTTGAGCCAGTCGACCAGTTCGGAGGTGGACGGCTTTTTCTTCAGGCCCGGCACTTTGCGCACGTCGAAGAACACGTCCAGCGCTTCGCTGACCAAATCCTTCTTGATATCGGGGTAGTGCACGTCGACGATCTTTTGCAGGGTGCTGCGGTCGGGGAACGCAATGTAATGGAAGAAGCAGCGGCGCAGGAACGCGTCCGGCAGCTCTTTTTCGTTGTTGGAGGTAATGATGATGATCGGGCGTTTCTTGGCCTTGATGGTCTCGTCGATTTCGTAGACGTAGAACTCCATCTTGTCGAGTTCTTGCAGCAGGTCGTTGGGGAACTCGATGTCGGCCTTGTCGATTTCATCGATTAGCAGGATCACGCGCTCCTCGGACTCGAAGGCTTCCCAGAGCTTGCCCTTTTTCAGGTAATTGCGCACATCGTGGACTTTCTCGTTGCCCAGTTGCGAGTCGCGCAGGCGGCTGACCGCGTCGTACTCATACAGGCCCTGATGCGCCTTGGTGGTCGACTTGATGTGCCAGGTGATGAGCTTGGCACCAAAGGACTCGGCCAATTGCTCGGCGAGCATGGTTTTGCCGGTGCCCGGTTCGCCCTTGACCAGCAGCGGCCGCTCCAGGGTGATGGCGGCGTTGACGGCCAGTTTCAGGTCATCGGTAGCCACATAGGCCTGGGTGCCTTCGAACTTCATCGGTCATTCCTCGAATTCATCAATGCCCGGACTATACCGCGCAGCCCCGGCGACTGTGAACGCAGACGGGTTATTCAGTCTCTGAATGGCCGGTCACATCGCAGGCCAACGGGCGGGGGTTATGCTGATGCTTATGTGGGAGCTGGCTTGCCTGCGATGCGAGCACCTCGGTGATTCAGGCAGACTGAGTTGATGCTATCGCAGGCAAGCCAGCTCCCACACAAGCCAGCTCCCAGGGTTAGTTGGCGGAAGGCTTGGGTTGTTCGTAGCGCGCATTGAACGCCTGGATGAAGCCATTACGCAAAATCGCCAAAAATGCGGAGAACGCGCTGATATCTTGCTGATGCACGCTGCCACTGAGTTCCACGCGGGTGGCAAACTGGTTTTTGTTCTGGTTCTTGAGCACGGTTTCGCTGGTGCCTACCACGGCTTCCCAGATCGAGCGGAAGATGTTTTTGTCCTTGTTCTCCACGTCCTGTTTCCAGTCGAACACTTCTACATCGCGCAGCAGCGGCTTGATATAGCCAGTGAGCTGGCCTTTTTCCGCTTGGGCTTCAATCACCACGTCGCCGGTGCCAGCCTTGAAGTCGAATTTGCCATAGGCCGAGGCGAAGTCGTTCATGCGTTTAAGTTGCAAGTCGCGGGCGCGGAAGCGGAATTCGAAGTCTTCAAAATTATTTAAAGGATCAAAGGTTGCGTTGGCCTCCATAGGGGCCTGGCCCTGCAGCAGGGCCTTGCCTTCGAATCGCGCGTCGCGTTTGCCTTTGAGGTCTACCACGTTGGTCAGGTTGTACAGACTGGCATTGACCTCGGTGGCCTTGATGTTCACCTGGGGCTTGGAGCTGAAATTATGAAAGGCGATCTTGCCATCTTCAATGCGCACTTCATTCAGCGTGATCGGCAGCAGTTTTTTCAACTGTTGCTGCCAGTCGGTGCCTTTACCGGTTTGGGACGCCTGTTTGTTGGCACCGCCGTCGACGAAGTTGATTTCAGGCTTTACGAAATGGCCCTCGGCGACGACGGCATGGTCGTACCACAGCGAGTGCCAGCTGACGGCAAATTCAATCAGCGGCGCGTTGACGAACGGCACAGGTACTTTACCGTCGACCTTGACGATTTTCAGGCCATTAATGCGGTAGGCGCCACGCCACAAGGCCAGGTCCACGTCAGTGACCTGGCCACGGTAGTCGCCCATGTCGGCCAGCTTGTCGTTCAGGTAATTGCGCACCAGATAGGGCAGGGCCAGGTCCAGGGCGATCAGTACTACCACCAGTACGGCGACGATCCATAGCAGCCCACTGTAGCGACGTTTCATGTCAATGCTCTCCAACGGTATAGGCGATGGACCGCACGCGCGGGCGCAACGTTCCTCTGACTGGACGCCCAAAGGCCTGAGGCATACCCTTGGGGCCTTCTTGAAATTGCCTTAAGGACCCGTCATGAGCCGTATCTTTGCCGACAACGCGCACTCCATCGGTAACACGCCCCTGGTGCAGATCAACCGCATTGCGCCGCGTGGCGTGACCATCCTGGCCAAGATCGAGGGGCGTAACCCGGGTTACTCGGTGAAGTGCCGCATTGGCGCCAACATGATCTGGGACGCCGAAAGCACCGGCAAACTCAAGCCGGGCATGACCATTGTCGAACCGACCTCCGGCAACACCGGCATCGGCCTGGCATTTGTCGCCGCCGCCCGTGGCTACAAGCTGCTGCTGACCATGCCGGCCTCCATGAGCATCGAGCGACGCAAAGTGCTCAAGGCCCTGGGCGCCGAGTTGGTGCTGACTGAGCCGGCCAAGGGCATGAAAGGCGCTATCGACAAGGCTGGCGAGATTGTCGCCAGCGACCCGGCCACCTACTTTATGCCGGCCCAGTTCGAAAACCCGGCCAACCCGGCTATTCACGAGAAAACCACCGGCCCGGAAATCTGGAACGACACCGATGGCGCCGTGGACGTGCTGGTGGCGGGCGTGGGCACTGGCGGCACCATTACTGGCGTTTCGCGCTATATCAAGAACATTGCGGGCAAGCCGATTCTGTCGGTGGCGGTTGAGCCGAGGGTATCGCCGGTGATCACCCAGGCGCTGGCCGGTGAGGAGATCAAGCCGAGCCCGCACAAGATCCAGGGCATCGGCGCCGGGTTTGTGCCGAAAAACCTCGACCTGTCGATGGTTGACCGCGTGGAGCTGGTGACCGACGACGAATCCAAGGCCATGGCCCTGCGCCTGATGCAGGAAGAGGGGATTTTGTGCGGTATCTCCTGCGGCGCCGCCATGGCGGTGGCCGTGCGTCTGGCCGAGAAGCCGGAAATGCAGGGCAAGACCATCGTGGTGATCCTGCCGGACTCCGGCGAGCGTTACCTGTCGAGCATGTTGTTCAGCGATCTGTTTACCGATCAAGAAACCCAGGCGTGATGATCTCCTGTGGCGAGGGAGCTTGCTCCCGCTGGGTCGCGAAGCGGCCCCCAAGAACGGGACTGCTGCGCAGTCCAGCGGGAGCAAGCTCCCTCGCCACAGGTTTGGTGTATATCAGCCGGTCGGCCTGGGCCTTCTTCATAATGGCCCAAGTGTTTATCATGGCCGGCTGCTACGTCTGGTTTCCCGTTGACGGGAGGTTGCTGGCCAGGCGCTTATTTTCAGGAGTTGCTGCATGACCTTTTCTTTGGCCGCCAAACTGTCGGTGCTGGCGTTGTTTATCGGCAGCATTCTGTATGTGCACTTGCGCGGCAAGGCGCGTTTGCCGGTGTTGCGCCAGTTCGTCAACCATTCGGCACTGTTCGCCCCGTATAACGCCTTGATGTACCTGTTCTCGGCCGTGCCGTCCAAGCCATACCTGGATCGCAGCAAGTTCCCGGAACTGGATGTGCTCAAGGATAACTGGGAAGTGATCCGCGAAGAGGCCATGCACCTGTTCGACGAGGGTTATATCCGCGCCGCCGAAAAAAACAACGACGCCGGTTTTGGCTCGTTCTTCAAGAAGGGCTGGAAGCGTTTCTACCTCAAGTGGTACGACAAACCCCTGCCATCGGCGGAGGCGCTGTGCCCGAAAACCGTGGCTTTGGTGAGCAGCATCCCGAACGTCAAGGGCGCGATGTTCGCGCTGCTGCCGGGTGGCAGCCACCTCAACCCGCACCGTGACCCGTTTGCAGGCTCCTTGCGTTATCACTTGGGCCTGTCCACGCCGAACTCCGACGACTGCCGCATCTTCGTCGACGGCCAGGTCTACGCGTGGCGTGACGGTGAAGACGTGATGTTCGATGAAACCTACGTGCATTGGGTGAAGAACGAAACTGAAAAGACCCGTGTGATTCTGTTCTGCGATATCGAACGCCCGCTGAGCAACCGCCTCATGACCGGCATCAACCGCTGGGTCAGCAAGCAGCTGGGTCGCGCGACTGCGCCGCAGAACCTGGATGACGAGCGTGTGGGCGGGATCAACCAGGCGTATGCCTGGAGCAAGACGTTCAGTGACAAGTTCAGTGGTGTGGTCAAACAGTGGAAACGCAAGCATCCCAAGGCCTACCGCATTGCGCGGCCGGTGCTGGCTGTGGTTGTGCTGGTGCTGCTGTGGAAGTGGCTGTTCGGCTGATCTGAACACGGTCAAAACTGTGGGAGCAGGCAAGCCAGCTCCCACATTTGATCTCCCGTGTTGCTTAGGACGCGATCAACTGGCGCAGCACATAGTGCAAGATGCCACCGGCCTTGAAGTATTCCACCTCATTAAGCGTATCAATCCGGCACAGCACCTCAACCTTCTCGCTGCTGCCGTCTTCGCGGGTAATCACCAGTGTCAGGTTCATCCGTGGCTCGATCTCGGCATCGGTAAGCCC
Organism: Pseudomonas sp. PA-5-4B; assembly: GCF_021606215.1. Lineage (NCBI taxonomy): Bacteria > Pseudomonadati > Pseudomonadota > Gammaproteobacteria > Pseudomonadales > Pseudomonadaceae > Pseudomonas > Pseudomonas sp. PA-5-4B. The sequence goes on from NZ_WKDB01000017.1 coordinate 56,230, forward strand.
AAGAATGTCGATCTTCTCCTTGCCGGTCAGCTTGAGCGCCTTGCGGTTCTGATCCAGCTTGAACTGCAACGGCAACACGCCCATGCCCACCAGGTTGGAACGGTGAATCCGCTCGAAACTCTCGGCGATCACTGCCTTTACCCCCAGCAGATTAGTACCTTTGGCCGCCCAGTCGCGGCTTGAACCGGTGCCATATTCCTGGCCTGCAATCACCACCAGCGGCGTGCCCGAGGCCTGGTACTTCATGGCGGCGTCATAGATCGGCATTTTCTCGCCGGTGGGGATGTACAGCGTGTTGCCGCCTTCTTCGCCGCCGAGCATTTCGTTGCGGATACGGATGTTGGCAAAGGTGCCGCGCATCATCACTTCATGGTTGCCCCGGCGTGAGCCGTAGGAGTTGAAGTCGCGTGGCTCCACGCCTTGCTCGCGCAGGTAGCGCCCGGCGGGGCTGTCGGTCTTGATATTGCCGGCGGGGGAGATGTGGTCGGTGGTCACTGAATCGCCCAGCAGGGCCAGCACGTTGGCGTCCTTGACGTCTTCGATCACCGGCAGTGGCCCGGAAATATCGTCAAAGAACGGCGGATGCTGGATGTAGGTGGAGTCTTTCTGCCACACATAGGTCGCGGCCTGTGGCACTTCAATCGCCTGCCATTGCTCGTCACCGGCAAACACTTCGGCGTATTCCTTGTGGAACATGCCGGTGCTGACCTGCGCGACCGCGTCGGCAATCTCTTTGCTGCTCGGCCAGATGTCTTTGAGGTACACCGGCTTGCCGTCTTTGCCTTCGCCCAGCGGCTCGCTGCTGATGTCGATGCGCACGGTGCCGGCCAAGGCATAGGCGACCACCAGCGGCGGCGAGGCCAGCCAGTTGGTTTTCACCAATGGATGCACACGGCCTTCGAAGTTGCGGTTGCCCGACAGCACCGAAGCCACCGCCAGGTCGGCCTTCTGGATGGCTTTTTCGATCGGCTCAGGCAATGGCCCGGAGTTGCCGATGCAGGTGGTGCAACCGTAGCCGACCAGATCAAAGCCTAGCGTGTCGAGGTATTGGGTAAGGCCGGCCGCCTTGTAGTAATCGGTCACCACTTTGGAGCCGGGCGCCAGGGAGGTTTTTACCCAGGGCTTGCGGGTCAGGCCTTTTTCGACGGCCTTTTTCGCTACCAGGCCTGCGGCCATCATCACGCTGGGGTTGGAGGTGTTGGTGCAGGAGGTAATCGCGGCGATCACCACCGCGCCGTTTTTGAGGCGGTAGGTGTGGCCGTCGTACTCGTAATCGGTCTCGCCGACCAAATCCGCATTGCCCACGGCAACCCCGCCTCCGCCTTCACTTTCCAGGCGGCCTTCTTCTTTGCTGGCGGGTTTGAACTGCAGGTCGAGGAAGTCCGTGAACGCCTGGCCAACATTGGGCAGTGACACGCGGTCCTGCGGGCGTTTCGGCCCAGCCAGGCTGGCTTCGACACTGCCCATGTCCAGCGCCAGGGTGTCGGTAAACACCGGTTCCTGGCCGGCGTTGCGCCACAGGCCTTGGGCCTTGGTGTAGGCCTCCACCAACTTGACGGTTTCTGCCGGGCGGCCGGACAGGCGCAGGTAGTCCAGCGTCACCTCGTCCACCGGGAAAAAGCCACATGTGGCGCCGTATTCCGGGGCCATGTTGGCGATGGTAGCGCGGTCGGCCAGGGGCAGGTCGGCCAAGCCGTCGCCATAGAATTCGACGAATTTACCGACCACGCCTTTCTTACGCAGCATCTGGGTGACGGTCAGCACCAGGTCGGTGGCAGTAATACCTTCTTTCAATTTGCCGGTCAGTTTGAAGCCGATCACTTCCGGAATCAGCATCGACACCGGCTGGCCGAGCATCGCCGCTTCCGCTTCGATACCGCCCACGCCCCAGCCCAGTACGCCGAGGCCGTTGATCATGGTGGTGTGGGAGTCGGTGCCCACCAACGTGTCGGGGAAGGCGTAAGTGCGGCCGTCTTCGTCCTTGGTCCACACCGTGCGCCCCAGGTACTCAAGGTTGACCTGGTGGCAGATGCCCGTGCCCGGTGGCACTACGCTGAAGTTGTCGAACGCACTTTGGCCCCAGCGCAGGAAGGCGTAGCGTTCGCCGTTGCGCTGCATCTCGATGTCGACGTTCTGTTCAAAGGCGCTGGTGCTGCCGAACTTGTCGACCATCACCGAGTGGTCAATCACCAGGTCCACGGGGGACAGCGGGTTGATGCGCTGCGGGTCGCCACCGGCCTTGGCCACGGCGGCGCGCATGGCGGCCAGGTCGACCACGGCGGGCACACCGGTGAAGTCTTGCATCAATACGCGAGCCGGGCGGTACTGGATCTCGCGGTCGGACTGGCGCTCTTTGAGCCAGGCGGCGATGGCCTTGAGGTCGGCGCCGGTGACGGTCTTGTTGTCTTCCCAGCGCAGCAGGTTTTCCAGCAGCACCTTGAGGGACATCGGCAGCTTGTCCAGGTCACCCAGGCTCTTGGTGGCTTCGGGCAAGCTGAAGTAGTGGTAAGTCTTGTCGTCGATTTGCAGGGTTTTAAGGGTTCTCAGGCTATCTAGCGATGACATTACATGACTCCTTATGGTCCGCACGGCTACGGACCTGACGGGACGAACAGAGCTTTCAACTTAGCCCTGTTTTCATTAGCAGGCTAATAACTGGACTCTATCGTTAAGTCCAAGGTTCCGAACTCGGCTATCATGCGCGCGTTTTCATGACAGGTATTGCGATAGCGCAAGGCCGGTTGAGTCACCAGGAGAGTTGATGAACACCCTTTTTATGCACTGCCGCCCGGGTTTTGAAGGCGAAGTCTGTTCCGAGATCGCGGAACACGCCGCGCGCCTGAACGTTTCCGGCTACGCCAAGGCCAAGACCGGCAGCGCCTGCGCCGAATTTGTCTGCACCGAAGAAGACGGCGCCCAGCGCCTCATGCACGGCCAGCGCTTTGCCGAGCTGATCTTCCCAAGGCAGTGGGCGCGCGGGGTATTCATCGACCTGCCGGAAACCGACCGCATCAGCGTGATCCTCGCCCACCTGCGCGAATTCCCGGTGTGCGGCAGCCTGTGGCTGGAGATGGTCGACACCAACGACGGCAAAGAGCTGTCGAACTTCTGCAAGAAATTTGAAGTGCACCTGCGCAAAGCCTTGCTCAACGCCGGCAAGCTGGTGGACGACCCGAGCAAGCCGCGCCTGCTGTTGACCTTCAAAAGCGGTCGCGAAGTGTTCATGGGCCTGGCCGAGTCGAACAACTCGGCGATGTGGCCGATGGGCATCCCACGCCTCAAGTTCCCGCGTGACGCGCCAAGCCGTTCGACCTTGAAGCTTGAAGAGGCCTGGCACCACTTCATCCCCCGCGATCAGTGGGACGAGCGCCTGCATGGCGACATGACCGGCGTCGACCTCGGCGCCGCGCCGGGCGGCTGGACCTGGCAACTGGTCAACCGTGGCATGCTGGTGACCGCCATCGACAACGGCCCCATGGCCGAAAGCCTGATGGACACCGGCCTGGTGCAGCATTTGATGGCCGACGGTTTTACCTTCGTGCCCAAGCAGCCCGTGGACTGGATGGTCTGCGATATCGTCGAGAAACCGGCACGTAACGCCGCGCTGCTGGAAACCTGGATTGGCGAAGGGCATTGCCGCGAAGCGGTGGTGAACCTCAAACTGCCGATGAAGCAGCGTTATGCTGAGGTAAAGCGTTTGCTTGAGCGCATCGAAGACGGCTTCAAGGCTCGTGGTATTCGGGTGGAAATCGGCTGCAAGCAGCTGTATCACGACCGAGAGGAAGTGACTTGCCACCTGCGTCGGCTGGTTGATGCAAAAAAACCTAAAGGTCGCTGAAACCCAATGTGGGAGCTGGCTTGCCTGCGATAGCGGTATAACGGTTGAAATCTATGTTGAATGTGCCCCGGTCATCGCGGGCAAGCCCGCTCCCACACTGGAGCGGGCCAGTTTCAGGAGTGATTATGAGTATTGAATTGCCTGTCGACGGCACCCTCGACGCCACCGGCCTCAACTGCCCGGAACCGGTGATGATGTTGCACCAGCACATCCGCGACCTGCCGCCTGGCGGCCTGCTCAAGGTGATCGCGACCGACCCGTCGACCCGTCGCGATATTCCCAAGTTCTGTGTGTTCCTTGACCACGAACTGGTGGATCAGCAGGAACAGGCCGGCAAATACCTGTACTGGATTCGCAAGAAGTCCGCTTAAACCAGGCGAATCCGCCGGCGCGCGCTGCGTGCCAGGCGGATAACCAGCATCGCCGCGGCGCAGCTCAAGCCCACGATCAGCCCTTGCCACAGCCCACTCGGCCCACTCGCTGCGCCCAGCCAATCGGTCAGCCCCAGGGCATAACCCACCGGCAACCCCACGCCCCAGTAAGCAAACAAGGTCAGCACCATGGTCACCCGTGTGTCCTGGTAGCCACGCAACGCGCCGGCTGCGGTGACCTGGATCGCGTCGGAGAACTGGAACAGCGCCGCAAACACGATCAGCATCGATGCCACGTGGATCACCCGCGGGTCAGGCGTGTAAATCGTGGCAATCTGTTCGCGAAACAGCAGCATCAGGCTGCAGGACAGGCACGCGTAGGTCAGTGCCGTGCCCATGCCGACCCCGGCGGCAAAGCGTGCTTCACGCGGCTCGCCACGGCCCAATGCCTGGCCGACCCGCACCGTGACCGCCATGCTCAGCGAATAGGGGATCATAAACACCAGCGAGCTGAAGTTCAGCGCGATCTGGTGCCCGGCCACCACGTTGGCGCCCAGGCTGCCGATCAGCAGGGCGATCACCGCAAAGATGCTCGATTCGGCAAATACGGCGATCCCGATCGGCAGGCCGATGCCCAGCACGCGCTTGATCACGGCCCATTGCGGCCAGTCGAAACGCTTGAACAACTCGCTGCTCTGGTACGCCGGTGCCCAGCGGGTCCAGGCGGCGAGGCCGAGCATCATCACCCACATCACAATGGCTGTAGCCCAGCCACAGCCCACGCCGCCCATGGCCGGCACACCGAAGTGGCCATAAATGAACACGTAGTTCAGTGGAATATTCAATGCCAGCCCGCACAGGCCCATGACCATGCTGGGGCGCGTACGGCCCAGGCCATCACTGAAGCAACGCAACACGTAATACAGGGCGATGGCGGGCATGCCGGACGCGATGCCGTGCAGGTAGGCCATGCAGGGTTTGATCAGCTCGGGGTCGACATTCATCGCGTGCAGGATCGGCTCGGCGCTGATCAGCATCAGCAGGGCAGTGATGCCCACCACCACTGCCAGCCACAGGGATTGGCGCACCAGCGGGCCAATCTCGGTGTGGTGACCGGCGCCGAAGCGCTGGGCGACTTTGGGCGTGGTGGCCAGCAGCGTGCCGGTCATCAGCAGGTATACCGGAATCCAGATCGAGTTGCCCAAGGCCACCGCCGCCAGGTCTCGCGGGCTCACGCGCCCGGCCATCACCGCATCGACAAAGCCCATGGCCGTGGTGGCGAGTTGGCCGATCATGATCGGCAGGGCCAGGGTCAGCAGGCTGCGCACCTCGCGACTGACGCGGGCGGGGCGGGAGAGGGTGGCGGTGGCGGTGTTCACGTGCGGTTGTCCAGTAAAAGAGTTGCAAAGGACGGCGAAGTCTACGCCTTGACGCAGTGGTCAGGAAAAAACCTGTGTTGCTGATTTGTAATGCGCTTTCCCGGTAGAGGATAAAACCCTGTGGGAACTGGCCCATGTGGGAGCTGGCCAGCTCCCACACTCGAACCACGCATCCCTGTACACTGCTGGTCCGCGAAAGGAGCCTGCCATGCTGATTGTTGCCGACGAAAATATCCCGCTGCTCGATGCCTTCTTCGAAGGGTTTGGCGAGATTCGCCGCGTACCCGGGCGTTCCATCGACCGCGCCACGGTCGAGCAGGCCGATGTGCTGCTGGTGCGCTCGGTAACCAACGTCAATCGTGCCTTGTTGGACGGCACTCAAGTGCGCTTTGTGGGCACCTGCACCATTGGCACCGATCACCTGGACCTGGATTACTTCAAACAGGCCGGTATCACCTGGTCCAGCGCCCCGGGCTGCAATGCCCGAGGCGTGGTGGACTATGTGCTGGGCAGCTTGCAGACCCTGGCCGAGATCGAAGGCGCCGACCTGAACCAGCGCACTTATGGCATCGTCGGTGCCGGTGAAGTGGGCGGGCGCCTGGTCAAGGTGCTTAAAGGTCTGGGTTGGAACGTGCTGGTGTGCGACCCGCCGCGCCAGATTGCCGAAGACGGTGATTACGTCAGCCTGCAGCAGATTATCGAGCAGTGCGATGTGATCAGCCTGCACACGCCGCTGACCAAGTCTGGTAACGGCTCCACCTGGCACCTGTTTGATCGTGAACGCCTTGGTCGCCTCAAGCCCGGCACCTGGCTGATCAACGCCAGTCGCGGCCCTGTCGTCGATAACGCGGCCTTACGCGAAGTACTGCTGGAGCGCGAAGACCTGCAAGCCGTGCTGGACGTGTGGGAAGGCGAGCCCGAAGTGGACGTCGACCTGGCCGACCTGTGCGTGCTGGCCACACCGCATATCGCCGGCTACAGCCTCGACGGCAAACAGCGTGGCACCGCGCAGATCTACCAGGCTTTGTGCGCCCATATGGGCCAGGAACCCAGTATCCAGTTGAGTGATTTGTTGCCGCAGCCATGGCTGGCCGAGGTGCACTTGAATGCATCGACAGACCCGGCCTGGGCGCTGGCGACCTTGTGCCGCAGTGTGTACGACCCGCGCCGCGATGATGCGGATTTGCGCCGCAGCCTTGTGGGAACCGTGGAAGAGCAACGCAAGGCGTTCGACCTGCTGCGCAAGCATTACCCGGAGCGTCGCGAGATAGATGGCTTGAAGGTGCGGATCAATGGCGAGTCGGCAGTGTTGTCGAACATCGTCACTGCATTGGGCGCCATGCCTTTATAGGACTGTTACGCCTGTGGCGAGGGAGCTTGCTCCCGTTCGACTGCGCAGCAGTCGCAGGCTTTCAGGGGCGCTGCGCACTGGAGCGCCAGCCCGGCCCAGCGGGAGCAAGCTCCCTCGCCACAAAAGGCGGACCACAAAAAACAGGCATAAAAAACCCGGCCATCAAGGCCGGGTCTGAAAGAGCGTGGGCGCGTCAGCCTTGCTTGGCAGGTTTGACCAGTCGCTGTTCCAGGTCGCTGCACGCTTGCTGGATCATTTCTTCGGTAATCTGCACTTCGCGGCCCTTGGCGTCGATATACGAGCAAGGCAGGTGCTGCGGCTGGCGAATCACTTCAATTTTGGCGTCACTGCTGTTTTGCAAGGTCATGGCCTGTCTCCTCATCAGGTTGTGTGCCTAATCTAATACCTGCGCGTGACCGCGCTATTACAACTGCTTACACGATCACCGCTTCGAACGCCCAGTCCAGCAGAAACCGATACAAATTTCCACCCAGGCGTTAGACCGATAGCCTCTAGGCATCAACATCGGCGGGCATAATTAACCTGACGCATTGTTATTTAGCTAAGTTCCCCCAATGTTGGTGTACAGGTTCCTCATCGGTATGCCCGCCATGTTCTCAGTCCGTCAACGCCGTGCCATTCGCCTGGCCAGCCGCTTTATCGCGCCGTACCGCTGGCAGGCACTGGGTGCTTTGTTGGCACTCATCGTCACTGCGGGCATCACCTTGTCCATGGGGCAGGGCATTCGCCTGCTGGTGGACCAGGGGTTCATGACCCAGTCGCCGCACCTGCTCAACCAGTCCATTGGCCTGTTCATGGTGCTGGTGCTGGGCCTGGCCGTGGGTACGTTTGCGCGGTTTTACCTGGTGTCGTGGATCGGCGAACGGGTGGTGGCGGACATTCGTCGGCAAGTCTTCAATCATCTGATCTACCTGCACCCAGGCTTTTACGAGAACAACCGCAGTTCGGAAATCCAGTCGCGGCTGACCACCGACACCACGTTGCTGCAATCGGTGATCGGCTCGTCGCTGTCGCTGTTCCTGCGCAACGCCTTGATGGTGATCGGCGGCATCGTGCTGTTGTTTGTCACCAACCCCAAGCTCACCAGCATCGTGGTGGTGGCGCTGCCGCTGGTGCTTGCGCCGATCCTGATCTTCGGTCGCCGCGTGCGCAGCCTGTCGCGGCTGAGCCAGGACCGTATTGCCGATGTGGGCAGTTACGTGTCGGAGACGCTTGGCCAGATCAAGACCGTGCAGGCCTATAACCACCAGGTGCAGGACGAACAGCGCTTTGCCATCACCGTGGAAGAGGCGTTTGCCACGGCGCGTAAACGCATCGCGCAGCGCGCCTGGCTGATTACACTGGTGATCATGCTGGTGCTCGGCGCCGTGGGGGTGATGCTGTGGGTGGGCGGTATGGATGTGATCAGTGGGCGGATTTCCGGCGGTGAACTGGCGGCGTTCGTGTTTTACAGCCTGATCGTCGGCAGTGCGGTTGGCACTCTGAGCGAAGTGCTCGGTGAGCTGCAACGTGCCGCCGGTGCCGCTGAGCGGATTGGCGAACTGTTGCAGTCGAGCAATGACATCCAGGCACCCGCCGAAGGCAGCGTGCAGTTGCCGGAGCGGGTCAGCGGTCGTATGGAACTGCAAGACTTGCGTTTTTCCTACCCGTCGCGGCCGGACAGCTACGCCATCGACGGTTTGAGCCTGAGCATCAACCCCGGTGAAACCCTGGCGTTGGTCGGCCCATCCGGCGCGGGTAAATCGACGATCTTTGATTTGCTGCTGCGCTTTTACGATCCGCAGCAAGGCCGCATCCTGCTTGAGGGCCACCCGCTGACCGAACTCGAGCCAATGGACCTGCGCCGTCATTTCGCGCTGGTTTCCCAGAGCCCGGCGCTGTTCTTCGGCAGCGTTGAAGAAAACATCCGTTATGGCAACCCGTCCGCCACCCGCGAACAGGTCGAAGCCGCGGCACGCATCGCCCACGCCCATGACTTCATCCTGCAAATGCCCGACGGCTACCAGACCCATCTGGGCGACGGCGGTATGGGCCTGTCCGGCGGCCAACGCCAACGCCTGGCCATCGCCCGCGCGCTGCTGGTGGATGCGCCGATCCTACTGCTGGACGAAGCCACCAGCGCCCTGGATGCGCAGAGTGAGCACCTGATTCAGCAAGCCTTGCCGCAACTGATGCAGGGCCGCACCACGCTGGTGATTGCACATCGGTTGGCCACGGTGAAGAACGCCGACCGGATTGCGGTGATGGACCAGGGCAAGCTGGTGGCAGTGGGTACGCATCAACAGTTGATTGCGAGTAATCCGTTGTATGCACGGTTAGCGGCGTTGCAGTTCAGTGATGGCGGTGAGGTTGTGAAAAACGAAGGCTAGCTCGATCTATGTGGCGAGCGGGCTTGCCCCGCGTTGGGCTGCGTAGCAGCCCCAAAACCTGCCGACTCGGTCTATCAGTTACACCGCGGCGGGGCTGAATGGGGAGCGCTTCGCACTCCAGCGCAGGGCAAGCCTGCTCGCCACAACAAGCCTACTTGCCACATAAAGCCTGGTGCCCAAATGAAACCTGTTGGCCACAGCAAGCCTGCTGATCGGACTTCAGTCAGTCTTACTGATCATCAAAATACCGCTCATGCCAATCCACCAGCGGCTGCGGTGAATTGAGTTTCTGCCCGTAGATCACCGAATAAGACAGCACGTTCTGCACATACTGGCGGGTTTCGTCGAACGGGATGCTTTCCACCCACACATCGAAACTCAGGTGGTCGGCACCGCGCAGCCACTGGCGCACACGGCCAGGGCCGGCGTTGTAGGCGGCAGAGGCGAGTACGCGGTTGCCGTTGAATTGGCTGTGTACCTGGCTCAGGTAGGCGGCGCCGAGCTGGATGTTTTTGTCCGGGTCCAGCACCTGGGCCGGGGAGGCCAGTGGGATGCTGAATTTACGTGCGGTTTCTTTGGCAGTGCCGGGCATCAGTTGCATCAGGCCACTGGCGCCGACGCCGGAGCGCGCGTCGTCCATGAAGGCACTTTCCTGGCGGGTGATGGCGAACACCCAGCTTGAATGCAGGCCACGCACCTTGGCTTCGCGTACCAGCGTGTCGCGGTGTGCCATCGGGAAACGAATATCCAGATCATCCCAGTACTGCGCCTGGCTGATGGTGCGGATCGCCGGGAAGTACCACTTCATGTCGTAGGCCAGCTTGGCCTGGGCGACCATTTCATCGCGGTTGAAGTGACGGCTGACGTGGTACCACTCGCGGCGGCCATCAACAATCTGGCCGCGTGCATAGAACTCCATCGCGCGGCGCACACCGGGGGTGTTGCGCACTTTGTTGATCAGCGCCTGGCTCATCACCAAGGGTTTGTTTTTCAACTGGTAGGGCGCTTTGGAGCGATCAGCCGCGAGGAACCCGTAGAAATCACGTTCCTGCGCAAGGTTCTTGTACAGCACCAGCGGCTGCGGGTTCTTCGGCTCGGCCAGTTCCAGGCTACGCGCCTGCCAGTAGCGCCAGCGGTTGGTGGTGGCCAGGTCTTGCGGGAGTTTGCGGGTCAACTGGTAGGCATCTTCCCAGCGAGCCAGGCGCAACAGCAGGCGCAGGCGCCATTCGGAGACGGTGTTGTCACGCAGTTCGGGGTCGTACTTGGTCATCACGTCCAGGGCGCGTGGGTCGTAGCGGCGCGCGAGGGTCAGGCCGATTTCGCGGGCGATCGACACTTTTTCGTCACGGGAGAAGTGCATGCTGCTGGCATAGCCGTCGAGCAGGGCCATGGCCTTGTCCGGGTCCTGGCGTGCCAGGCGGCGCAGGCCCAGGCCCACAGCGTCAGACATGGCCTCGTTGGCCGGCAGGAAGCGCGACGGGTCGCTGAGCATGTCGGGCTTTTGCGCCACGTCGATCATCAAGCGGCCTTGGGCGCCGAGGGTTGGCAGGGTTTTCACCAGGCTGTTGGCCAACGCGTAGTTGCGGGCTTCGGCGGCGAGCTTGGCGCGGTCCCAGATTTTCTGTTCGGTGAGTTGGCCATCGGCGGCCCACTGGCCAAAGGTGGCGTCACAGGCGGCCGGCTGGGATTTGCCGGTCATCCAGAGTTTTTCGGTGGTCTTGTAGCCTTCGGCTTTGAGGTTGTGCGTCAGTTGGTACTGGCCATGCAGGCAGTCCAGTTCGACGAAATTGAGCTTGGCGTCGTAGTACTTTTCGAAGGTTTGCCAGTCACCACGGTCGGCCAGCCAGCGCAACCAACGCAGTTTCATCCAGTTGGCCTGGGGCAGGTCGCCGTTTTTGGCGAGGAACTGTTCGATTTCTTCGTTGCTCGCGGTTTTGAGGCGCGCGGTCAGCTCGTCGTAGGCCAGGTACGGCGTGAGCGGGTAGTCGGCCAGGGCCTGGCTGTATTGCATATACGGGCCGCTGTCGCCTTTGGCGAGGGCGCGTTTGGCTTCATCGTAATACTGACGTTGGGTGGTGAGGTCCACGGCCTGGGCGGATTGAACGGCGGTGGCGGAAAGAAGCAGACAAGATAAAAAGTTGAAAAGGCGACTGCGCATGAGACGTCCGTGCAGAGAAATCACGACTAGTGCCGACGTCGCCGACACTGATTGCCCCTAGCTTAGCCTTTTGCCAGCGGCTGGCGAAAGCTTTGCCGGCCGGCTGGCAGCAGTTCACCGTAAATGTCCTACAGAACGTGTCTGTGGCAAAAATGCCGGCCGCATCCCACCCTCAAGTCAGGTAGAATGCGCGCCCAGTTTTTGGAGAAGCGTATGACCCTGCTCAAATTCAGCGATGTGTCCCTTGCTTTCGGCGCTATGCCGTTGTTGGACAAGGTGTCCTGGCAGATCGCCCGTGGTGAGCGGGTGTGCATCATCGGCCGCAACGGCACCGGCAAGTCCAGCATGATGAAGCTGGTAAAAGGCGACCAGAAGCCCGATGACGGCTCTGTATGGCGCGCGCCGGGCCTCAAGATCGGCGAATTGCCGCAGGAATTGCCGGTGGCCGACGGACGGACAGTGTTCGACGTGGTTGCCGAAGGCCTCGACGGCGTTGGCGAGTTGCTCGCGCAGTACCATCACCTGGCGCAGAACTGCGTCACCGAAGCCGACCTGGACAAGCTCATGCACGTCCAGCAAGACCTCGAAGCCCGTGACGGCTGGCGTTTGCAGCAGCTGGTCGACAGCACCCTGAGCCGCCTGCAACTGCCCGCCGACAAGACCCTCGCCGAGTTGTCCGGTGGCTGGCGCCGTCGCGTGTTGCTGGCCCAGGCGCTGGTGTCCGAGCCCGACCTGCTGCTGCTCGACGAACCAACCAACCACCTGGACATCGGCGCTATCGCCTGGCTCGAAGAAGCCCTCAAGGATTTCCAGGGCGCCGTGCTGTTCATCACGCACGACCGCTCCTTCCTGCAAAACCTGGCCACGCGCATCCTCGAACTGGACCGTGGCGGCCTGATCGACTGGAACGGCGACTACGCCAGCTTCCTGGTACACAAAGAAGCCTCGCTGGCCGCTGAAGAAACCGCCAACGCGCTGTTCGACAAGAAGCTGGCCCAGGAAGAAGTCTGGATCCGCCAGGGCATCAAGGCCCGTCGCACCCGTAACGAAGGCCGTGTACGCGCCCTCAAAGCCCTGCGTGTTGAGCGCAGTGAGCGCCGCGAGCGCACCGGCAAGGCCAATATCCAGCTGGACACCGCCGACAAGTCGGGCAAGCAGGTGATGGTGCTGGAGAATGTCAGCTTCCACCACCCGGATGGCCCGTTCCTGATCAAGGACTTCTCGATGGTCCTGCAGCGCGGCGACCGTATCGGCCTGCTGGGCGCCAACGGCACCGGCAAGACCACCTTGCTCAAGCTGATGCTCAATGGCCTGCAACCGACCAGCGGCACCGTAGAAGAAGGCACGCGCATCGACGTGGCCTACTTCGACCAGTTGCGCCATCAGTTGGACCTGGAAAAGACCGTGATCGACAACGTTGCCGAAGGCCGCGACTTTATCGACATCGACGGTCAGAGCCGCCACGTGCTGAGCTACCTGGGCGACTTCCTGTTCAGCCCGCAGCGTGCGCGTACGCCAGTCAAAGCCCTGTCCGGTGGTGAGCGTGCGCGCCTGCTGCTGGCCAAGCTGTTCAGCAAGCCGTCCAACCTGCTGGTACTCGACGAACCGACCAACGACCTCGACGTGGAAACCCTCGAGCTGCTGGAAGAGGTTTTGCTGACCTTCAACGGCACCGTGCTGATGGTCAGCCACGACCGGGCATTCCTCGACAACGTGGTGACCAGCACCCTGGTCTTCGAAGGTGAAGGCAAGGTGCGTGAATACGTCGGTGGTTACCAGGACTGGATCCGTCAGGGCGGCTCGCCGCGCCTGCTGGGCGTGACCGAGAGCAAGTCCGGCAAGGCCGACCTGACCTCGGCAGTCGTGGCGCCTGTGGCCGCTGCTGCTGCACCGGTTGCGGAAGCTGCACCGGCGGCCAAGAAGAAGCTCAGCTACAAGCTGCAACGCGAGCTGGAAGCCTTGCCGGGTGATATCGACGCCAAGGAACAGCAGATCGCTGCGGTAGAAGCAGACATGGCTGACGCGGGTTTCTACCTGCGCCCGGCGGCGGAAACCGCCAAGGTGATTGCTTCCCTGGAAACGTTGAACCAAGAGCTGGAAGTGCTGATGGAGCGTTGGGCTGAGCTGGATGCCTGAGTGATTCGCACGCCATAAAAAAGCCCGGCGCTCATCGGTATGATCGCCGGGCTTTTTATATGAAATGCGATTCGAAATGTGGGAGCTGGCTTGCCTGCGATAGCCTCACCTCGGTCTGCCTGAAGCACCGAGGTGCCTGCATCGCAGGCAAGCCAGCTCCCACATTAGATCTTCATCGGCCTTACGAGCTTTTGACCAGCTTGACCGCCAGCACATCACACGGCGCGCCGTGCAGCACGTCATTGGCGGTAGAACCCAGCAACAACGCCAGGCCATGACGACCATGGCTGCCGACCACGATCAGGTCGCAGTTCTGCTCTTTGGCCAGGTGATGGATTTCCTGGCGCGGTTGGCCGTAGGTGAGGTGGCAGTCTTCCTTTTTCAAGTGCGGGTACTTGAGAATCAAACGGTCCAGGCGCTCTTTGGCCTGGTCAAACTGCTGTTGCTGCAACTGGGAAAGGTCCATGGGTACGTCGCCACCAAAGGCCATGGCCATGGGCTCGACGATATGCACGAGTGACAGCTTGGCGCCGTTGGCGATTGCTGAAGCCTGAGCGCGCTTGATAACCGGGTCGCACTCTTCGGTCAGATCGACCGCGACCAGGATATGTTTGTAGGAATGTTCGTTGGGCATGGCGCGTTCCTCCAGGAGACTGCAATAAGTTCAGTATGGCTGGTTTCAAGCGGATGGGGTTGCGTCAGCTCAAATCCGCGCATCTAGAAATTCGGGAGTACACATATGACGGTCTGGATAGTGGTGTCAATCCTTCTGGTGGTTCTTAGCCCCCTGGCCTGGCTGCGCCCGTCGCGCCATCAGAGCGGGCGCATGGCCCTGCGCATGGAGGCGCGCCGCATCGGTTTGGCCATGCAATTGGCGCCACAGGAGTGGCCGCACTGGCTTGCGCAACAGCCGCCGAGCCCCTGCGCGCAGTACTGCAGGCCACGGCGCGGCAGCACGCCGGCCCTGTGGAGTTATTGGCAAATGTCGCCAGGCGTATGGGTCAATCAATGGCGTGAAGTGTGTGAGGATGAAAAGTTGTTGCCGCATTTTGCGACGTTGCCGGCCAACGTCTACAAGGTCGAGGCCGACAAGCAAATGATCGCCCTGTATTGGGGCGAGAAGGGTGAGGCCAGTGTGCTGAAGGACATCGATACGCTGCTCAAGGCCCTGGCATGACGCCATTAGCGTTAAAAGACAGGCATTAAAAAGCCCGACATCATCATCGGGCTGGAGTTGGCCAGGCAGGCCGGTAATTCTGTGTTCCTCGCGCCGGGTGTTCATCACGGGGCGCTTTGCGGTTGTCGCAAGCCTAGCGGCATATCCGATTCTGTACAGCCTTTTCCCACATCTTTTTTATTATTGATTCTGTGAATATTTGAATATTGACAGGGCGCAGGCGTGGGCGTGGAGTTCTGAACTGACTGGAAAGTCGCGTTTTTCCTGGCCTTTCGAGCGATTGACAATTGCCCTGAATTGGATGAAGGTGACGTACCCAAATCAAACGGGCGTATGAATTGAGCGTTTGTCTGTCAGACGACTCATACAGAACCCCGACTAGCGCATTGGCGGGTGTGCCTGGCGGATTGGCATGAGCATTGAGGCAACTATCAATGTCCAACCAATAGGCCAGCGTCCAGTGTGTACTGTTCAGCTTCCATATCGTGGAGATCAGTTGATGATTTACGAAGGTAAAGCCATCACGGTTAAGGCTCTTGAAAGTGGCATCGTCGAACTGAAATTCGACCTCAAGGGTGAGTCCGTCAACAAGTTCAACCGTCTAACCCTGAACGAACTGCGTCAGGCCGTAGACACCATCAAAGCAGATGCTTCGGTCAAGGGCGTGATCGTCTCCAGCGGCAAGGACGTGTTTATCGTCGGCGCTGACATCACCGAATTCGTCGACAACTTCAAGCTGCCCGATGCAGAGCTTGTGGCCGGCAACCTCGAAGCCAACAAGATTTTCAGCGATTTCGAAGACCTCAACGTGCCAACCGTGGCTGCCATCAATGGCATCGCGTTGGGCGGCGGCCTGGAAATGTGCCTGGCTGCAGACTTCCGCGTCATGTCGGCCACCGCCAAAATCGGCCTGCCTGAAGTCAAACTGGGCATCTACCCAGGTTTCGGCGGCACTGTGCGTCTGCCGCGCCTGATCGGCGCTGACAACGCGATCGAGTGGATCGCCGCCGGTAAAGAAAACCGTGCCGAAGACGCGCTGAAAGTCGGTGCAGTCGATGCCGTGGTTGCCCCGGACAAACTGGCTGAAGCCGCCCTGAACCTGATCAAAGGCGCCATCAGCGGCGAATTTGACTACAAGGCCAAGCGTCAGCCGAAGCTGGAAAAACTCAAGCTCAACGCCATCGAACAAATGATGTCGTTCGAAACCGCCAAAGGTTTTGTGGCCGGCCAGGCCGGCCCGAACTACCCGGCGCCGGTTGAAGCGATCAAGACCATCCAGAAAACTGCGAACTTCGGTCGCGACAAAGCCCTGGAAGTGGAAGCGGCAGGTTTCGTCAAACTGGCGAAAACCTCGGCAGCACAAAGCTTGATCGGCCTGTTCCTGAACGATCAGGAACTGAAGAAAAAGGCCAAGGCCTACGACGAAATCGCCCGCGACGTGAAACAGGCTGCCGTACTGGGCGCCGGTATCATGGGCGGCGGTATCGCCTATCAGTCGGCGTCCAAAGGCACGCCGATCCTGATGAAAGACATCAACGAGCACGGCATCGAGCAAGGCCTGGCAGAAGCCGCCAAGCTGCTGGTGGGCCGCGTTGATAAAGGTCGCATGACCGCCGCGAAGATGGCTGAAGTGCTTAACGGCATTCGTCCTACGCTGTCCTACGGCGATTTCGGTCACGTCGACCTGGTGGTCGAAGCCGTAGTCGAAAACCCGAAGGTCAAGCAAGCCGTACTGGCTGAAGTGGAAGCCCAGGTTAAAGACGACACTATCCTGGCCTCGAACACTTCGACCATTTCCATCTCGCTGCTGGCCAAAGCCCTCAAGCGTCCGGAAAACTTCGTCGGCATGCACTTCTTCAACCCGGTACACATGATGCCGCTGGTGGAAGTGATCCGTGGCGAGAAGTCCAGCGAGTTGGCGGTTGCCACCACCGTTGCCTACGCCAAGAAAATGGGCAAGAACCCGATCGTGGTCAATGACTGCCCGGGCTTCCTGGTCAACCGCGTGTTGTTCCCGTACTTCGGCGGTTTCGCCAAGCTGGTCAGCGCCGGTGTCGACTTCGTACGCATCGACAAGGTTATGGAAAAATTCGGCTGGCCAATGGGCCCGGCGTACCTGATGGACGTGGTCGGTATCGACACGGGCCACCACGGTCGTGACGTGATGGCTGAAGGCTTCCCGGACCGCATGAAAGACGACCGCCGCTCGGCGATCGACGCGCTCTACGAGGCCAAGCGCCTGGGCCAGAAAAACGGCAAAGGCTTCTACGCCTACGAGGCTGACAAGAAGGGCAAGCAGAAGAAAGTGGCCGACCCGTCGGTTCACGAAGTGCTGGCTCCGGTCATCTACGAGCAGCGTGAGGTGTCCGATGAGGACATCATCAACTGGATGATGATCGCCCTGTGCCTGGAAACCGTGCGTTGCCTGGAAGACGGCATCGTTGAAACCGCCGCCGAAGCCGATATGGGCCTGGTGTACGGTATTGGTTTCCCTCCATTCCGTGGTGGTGCGCTGCGTTACATCGACTCGATCGGTGTGGCTGAGTTCGTTGCCCTGGCTGACAAATACGCTGATTTGGGCCCGCTGTACCACCCGACCGCGAAGCTGCGTGAAATGGCCAAAAACGGCCAGAGCTTCTTCGGTTAAGCGCCCAGACGACTAGAGCGAGAATATTTATGAGCTTGAATCCAAGAGACGTGGTGATTGTCGACTTCGGTCGCACGCCAATGGGCCGCTCCAAGGGCGGCATGCACCGCAACACCCGCGCCGAAGACATGTCGGCGCACCTGATCAGCAAATTGCTGGAGCGTAACGTCAAGGTCGACCCTAACGAAGTCGAAGACGTGATCTGGGGCTGCGTCAACCAGACCCTGGAGCAGGGCTGGAACATCGCGCGCATGGCGTCGTTGATGACCCAGATCCCGCACACCGCAGCTGGCCAGACCGTCAGCCGCCTGTGTGGTTCGTCGATGAGCGCGCTGCACACTGCTGCGCAAGCGATCATGACCGGCAACGGCGATGTGTTCGTGGTCGGCGGCGTGGAGCACATGGGCCACGTCAGCATGATGCACGGCGTCGACCCTAACCCGCACATGTCGCTGTACGCGGCAAAAGCCTCGGGCATGATGGGCCTCACCGCAGAAATGCTCGGCAAAATGCACGGCATTACCCGCGAAGCCCAGGACGCATTCGGCGTGCGCTCCCACCAGTTGGCCCACAAGGCGACCGTGGAAGGCAAGTTCAAGGATGAAATCATCCCGATGAACGGTTACGACGAGAACGGTTTCCTCAAACTGTTCGACTACGACGAAACCATTCGTCCGGATACCACTCTGGAAAGCCTGGCGGCCTTGAAACCCGCCTTCAATCCAAAGGGCGGCACCGTGACAGCCGGTACGTCGTCGCAAATCACCGACGGTGCTTCGTGCATGATCGTGATGTCGGCGCAACGTGCCCAGGACCTGGGCATTCAGCCGATGGCGGTGATCCGTTCGATGGCAGTGGCAGGTGTGGACCCGGCAATCATGGGCTATGGTCCAGTACCGGCCACACAAAAAGCCTTGAAGCGCGCGGGCCTGACCATCTCCGATATCGACTTCTTCGAGCTCAACGAAGCTTTCGCCGCACAGGCCCTGCCAGTGCTGAAAGATTTGAAAGTACTCGACAAGATGAACGAGAAGGTTAACCTGCACGGCGGCGCGATTGCCTTGGGCCACCCATTCGGTTGCTCCGGTGCACGTATCTCCGGCACTTTGCTTAACGTGATGAAGCAAAATGGCGGCAACCTTGGGGTTGCAACCATGTGCATTGGTCTCGGCCAAGGCATTTCCACCGTCTTCGAACGTATCTAAACGTTTCGCTGACGGAAGCCGGGGCCCAGTGCCCCGGTTTTTGTTTTTTGGAATTTTTAATATTTTTTTTCAACAAATATTGCACGAGGGCCAAAGCATGAAAGTCGAACCAGGGCTCTACCAACATTATAAGGGCCCGCAGTACCGCGTTTTTAATGTGGCGCGGCACTCCGAGACCGAAGAAGAAGTGGTGTTTTACCAAGCACTGTATGGCGATTACGGCTTTTGGGTGCGCCCATTGAGCATGTTCCTGGAGACCGTCGAAGTTGACGGCGAGCAGGTCCCGCGCTTTGCTTTGGTGCAGGTCGAACCCAGTCTTTTTTCAGGGCAATAACGGCAGGCCGCGCAGAATGCTGCGCTTGACCTCACCTTGTTGCCACTATATATAGCGTTGCCGCGACAGGCGCCAACTGCCTTTCACTTCTCGAATTCAGGAATTTTCCGATCCATGGGCAAATCGCTGGTCATTGTGGAATCCCCGGCTAAGGCCAAGACCATCAACAAGTACTTGGGCAACGAGTACGTGGTGAAGTCGAGTATCGGCCATATCCGAGACCTGCCCACCAGCGGTTCGGCTAGCGCCAGCAAGGAGCCTGCCGCCAAGCGCGGCAAGGCCGCTGCGGGCGAAGGTCCGGTGCTCAGCCCTAAAGAGAAAGCGCGCAAGCAGCTGGTCTCACGCATGGGTGTGGACCCGGATCATGGCTGGAAGGCCAAGTACGAAATCCTTCCAGGCAAGGAAAAGGTCATCGAAGAGCTGCGCCGGCTCGCCAAAGATGCCGACACCATCTATCTCGCGACGGACTTGGACCGCGAAGGGGAAGCCATTGCCTGGCACCTGCGCGAAGCCATCGGCGGTGATGACAGCCGCTACAAGCGTGTGGTGTTCAACGAAATCACCAAGAAAGCCATTCAGGAAGCCTTCTCCAAGCCGGGTGAGCTGGATATCGACCGTGTTAACGCCCAGCAGGCGCGTCGTTTCCTCGACCGCGTGGTGGGTTACATGGTTTCGCCACTGCTGTGGGCGAAAATCGCCCGTGGCCTGTCCGCCGGCCGTGTGCAATCGGTAGCGGTCAAGCTGGTGGTGGAGCGTGAGCGCGAGATTCGTGCGTTCAACCCCGAAGAATACTGGGAAGTCCACGCTGACCTGGGTACTGCCAAGGGCGCCAACGTGCGCTTTGAAGTGGCCCGTGAGAAAGGCGAGGCCTTCAAGCCGCTGAACGAAGCCCAGGCCATGGCCGCGCTGGAGAAGCTCAAGGCTTCCAGCTATAGCATCGTCAAGCGCGAAGACAAGCCAACCAGCAGCAAGCCGTCGGCGCCGTTCATCACGTCCACCTTGCAACAAGCCGCGAGCAACCGCCTGGGCTTTGGCGTGAAGAAGACCATGATGATGGCCCAGCGCTTGTACGAAGCCGGCTACATCACTTATATGCGTACCGACTCCACCAACCTGTCGCAAGACGCGGTGGCGATGGCGCGCACTTATATTGAAAGCGAGTTCGGCAATAAGTACCTGCCGGAAAAGCCGAACGTCTACAGCAGCAAGGAAGGCGCACAAGAGGCTCACGAAGCGATTCGTCCTTCCGACGCCAACACCGAGCCAAGCAAGCTGAGCGGCATGGAGCGTGATGCTGAGCGCCTCTACGAGCTGATCTGGCGCCAGTTCCTGGCCTGCCAGATGCTGCCGGCGCAATACCTGTCCACCACCGTCAGCGTGGGCGCAGGCGACTTCGAGCTGCGTGCCAAGGGCCGTATCCTCAAGTTCGACGGCTATACCCGCGTGATGCCGCAAATCGCCAAGCCAGGCGATGACGACGTGCTGCCGGACATGGCCCAGGGCGACACGTTGAAGCTGATCAAGCTCGACCCGTCCCAGCACTTCACCAAGCCGCCGGCGCGTTACTCTGAAGCCAGCCTGGTAAAAGAGATGGAAAAACGCGGTATTGGTCGTCCTTCGACCTATGCGGCAATCATCTCGACCATCCAGGACCGTGGCTACGTAGCGCTGCACAACCGTCGTTTCTACTCGGAAAAGATGGGCGACATCGTCACCGAACGCCTGTCCGAGAGCTTCTCCAACCTCATGGATTACGGCTTCACCGCCGGCATGGAAGAGAACCTCGATGACGTGGCGCAGGGCGAACGCGACTGGAAAAACGTGCTGGATGAGTTCTACGGCGACTTCAAAAAGAAACTCGAAGTAGCCGAAAGCCCTGAAAGCGGCATGCGCGCCAACCAACCGGTGATGACCGACATCCCGTGCCTGACGTGCGGCCGCCCGATGCAGATTCGTACCGCATCCACCGGTGTGTTCCTCGGTTGCTCGGGCTACAGCCTGCCGCCGAAAGAGCGCTGCAAGGCCACCGTTAACCTGGTGCCAGGCGATGAGATTGCCGCCGACGACGAGGGTGAATCCGAGTCGCTGGTACTGCGCGGCAAGCACCGTTGCCCGATCTGCAGCACGGCGATGGACGCCTACCTGCTCGACGAGAAGCATAAGTTGCACATCTGCGGTAACAACCCGGATTGCAATGGCTACGAGATCGAAGAGGGCACCTACCGCATCAAAGGCTACGAAGGTCCGAGCCTGGAATGCGACAAGTGCGGCAGCGAGATGCAGCTCAAGACCGGTCGTTTCGGCAAGTTCTTCGGCTGCACCAACCCGACTTGCAAGAACACGCGCAAACTGCTCAAAAGCGGTGACGCGGCGCCGCCGAAGATGGACCCGGTGAAGATGCCTGAACTCAAGTGCGAGAAGGTCAACGACACCTACATCCTGCGTGACGGCGCTTCGGGCCTGTTCCTGGCGGCCAGTCAGTTTCCGAAAAACCGCGAGACCCGTGCTCCGTTGGTGATGGAAATCGTGCCGCACAAGGACGAGATCGATCCGAAGTACCACTTCCTGTGTGAAGCGCCGAAGAAGGATCCCGACGGTCGCCCGTCCGTGATCCGCTACAGCCGCAAAACCAAGGAGCAGTACGTGCAGACCGAAGTGGACGGCAAGCCTACCGGCTGGAAAGCTTTCTACGACGGTGGTAAGTGGAAGGTCGAGGACAAGCGCCAGGGCGCTTGATCGGCTGATCTGCCAGCTACAAAGGCCGCCTGAAAAGGCGGCCTTTTTTTACGCTTGCAGGAAACTTGGCTGATCCGTGACACTGTTCAGCCAGCATCACGCTTATTTCGTTGTGGAGATTGCCGTTATGGCCAACGAACTCTATACCCGTACCAATCAGAAAATTTACTTCGCGGGTTTGTCCCTGGAAGCCCTTGGCCGCGCCGAGGAAGGGAAGGAGATGAATGCCATCGCGCTGGTCCAGGCCGGGCGTGAGGCGGCGTTGTTCCACCTCTATGGCGCTTTGCTGGGCCTGTGCCATGAAATTGCCGGGTTCTACCGCTTGCCCCAGGCGGGCGCACCACGCGCAGAAATGCTCATGAACCGCGAAGTGCTGGACAGCATGGCGATTCCTGAACTGGCCGAACTGGTGGAAATGGCGCAGAGCCCCGACAGTTGGGTTGCTCGATTGCTCAAAGCGCATGCGGATATGTTCCAGCCGCCGCGTGTTCCCCATGTGCCCAAGGGTGATGTGACACAGCCGCTGATCGTGGCCGTTGCGCTGGGAGAGGATGAGCCCAAGCCCTTGAGCCGCGAAGAGCTGGAAAGCTGGCGCCAGGAGCTGAAGAAGATGGCGTTGCGGTTTCGTGAAGGCTTGAACGAGTGTTAAGAGGTTTGCGCTGAACAAAGGTGGGAGCTGGCTTGCCTGCGATAGGCTGGGTCAGCTTGCCGGCCATTTGCTGATGCACCGTGATCGCAGGCAAGCCAGCTCCCACATTGAGAGCAGTCTTGCCGAAGAGCACCATTCATCAAGCCGTTAAGAAACCTGTTCAGATCCTCAGCGAGGCTGGGTGGATGACTGATATAATCCCGGCCTTTCGTGGAGAACAGACTTATATGCCAACGTCCTTTCTGGAAATTGTAGAGTTGCCTGACGGCCGAATCGAGCTGCGCAGGGCCGAGGACGAGGGTTCTCTGGTTATTTTGGATTTTTCCGAAGATGCAAAAGTGTTCCTGCAGGGCCAACATGTAGAAGTGGCAAAAGCCATGTTGAGCGTTGGTGTGCAGATGGCTGGTCGCCTGGCCGAAGGCGAGCCGGAGAAGGAAGATGGGCCGCGGGTGCTTCACTGAGTAGCAATGACGCGCTCTCGGAAGTGTTCTGACGACCGGGCTTCTGTGGCGAGGGAGCTTGCTCCCGCTGGGCTGCGAAGCGGCCCTGAATAGATTTAATGCGCTGTATCAGGTATTCCACGGTGCCTGGTTTTGGGGCTGCTGCGCAGCCCAGCGCGAGCAAGCTCGCTCGCCACAACAAGCTCACCTGCCACAACAGGCTCGCCTGCCATAACAAGCCCATCCATACGGCTGGCCTGCAGCAGATCCCATTACCCCAATCGAATATTCAAACTCTGCGCATCGCCCGTGCGCGCGGCGCTGATCAGCTGCTGCTTGGCTGTTGCATTCAGCGGGTTCAACCAGCTCACCACCGTGTGGCTGCGCCCCAGGCGCAAGGCTTCGCACGTCAGTTGCTGAGCACTTTGCGCACCGCGCGGTTGCAGCAGCAGGATGCGCTCACGGTTGAGCCCGGCGTCCCGCAGCCAGGCCTGGGTCAGGCTGGCGGGTGGGGCAATCAGCGTCAGCCAGCGTGCGTCCTGCTCCTCGCTCAATTCTCGAAGGATCGGCGCCAGCAGGCTCAGGCAGCTCCCGGCAGCACCGCGCAACGACAGTTCACTGAACGCCTCAGGTTCGGAGCCCCAAGGGGCCTCGACCGCTTCCTTGAGAATGGGCGCAAGGGGTTGGGCCATAAAGGCCTCGAACAGCGACAGTTGTGTGTGTTGTGGGGTGTGCACGAGTTGCATGGTGCCTCCTTTAGCGGCGAATAACGCCGACGCTCAAGCCTTCGATCACCAGGTCCTGATCTTTCAGGTTCACTTCAATCGGGGCGAACTCAGGGTTCTCGGCCATAAGCCAGACCTTGCTGCCTTCGCGCTTGAAGCGTTTGACGGTGACTTCGTCGCCGATACGGGCGACGACGATCTGACCATTACGGGCTTCGCGAGTGGTGTGGACAGCCAGCAGGTCACCGTCGAAAATGCCCACGTCCTTCATGCTCATGCCGTGTACGCGCAACAGGTAGTCGGCACGCGGATGGAAGAAAGTCGGGTTGATGTTGCAGGACTCTTCGACGTGCTGCTGCGCCAGGATCGGCGCACCGGCGGCGACGCGACCGATGATCGGCAGGGTCGATTCGTCGGCCTTGGCTTCAAAGCCAGGGATGCGAATACCGCGTGAAGCACCTGGGGTCATCTCGATCGCACCTTTGCGGGCGAGGGCCTTGAGGTGTTCTTCGGCGGCGTTGGGGGACTTGAACCCCAGTTCCAGCGCAATTTCCGCTCGCGTCGGCGGGTAGCCGTTGTCGTCGAGGCAGCGCTTGATAAAAGCCAGAATCTCAGCTTGGCGTGGCGTCAGTTTTAGCATGTTGATCGCTCTGTCTTTTTATACAGTGACTGGGATTATATACAGTGAACTGCGCTTGGCAATCATCCTTTTTTGGCACTCCGCTGGACGGTCGTCTGTCACTCTTCCTGCAAGGCATAGACAGCGCTGCCTACAGGGCGCGAAGGATGTGATTAAATAGCGATGAAATAGATGACTGCCCGGCCGGAAAACGGCCTCGCAGGCTTGACAAGACACACCCTGAAACGTATGTTTCAAACAAGTGTTTGTCAGGCGGAGTAGCCATGGCCCAGTCGGAAACCGTTGAACGCATTCTCGATGCTGCCGAGCAATTGTTCGCGGAAAAAGGATTTGCTGAAACTTCATTGCGGCTGATTACCAGCAAGGCTGGGGTTAACCTCGCCGCTGTGAACTATCATTTCGGCTCGAAAAAAGCCCTGATCCAGGCGGTGTTCTCGCGCTTCCTGGGGCCGTTCTGCGCCAGCCTCGACCGTGAGCTGGAGCGTCGCCAGACCAAGCCCGAAAACAAGCCAAGCCTGGAAGACCTGCTGGAAATCCTGGTTGAGCAAGCCTTGGTGGTTCAACCGCGCAGCGGCAATGACCTGTCGATCTTCATGCGCCTGTTAGGGCTGGCCTTCAGCCAGAGCCAGGGCCACTTGCGCCGTTACCTGGAAGACATGTACGGCAAGGTGTTCCGTCGCTACATGCTGCTGGTCAACGAAGCTGCGCCGCGTATTCCGCCGATCGAACTGTTCTGGCGTGTGCACTTCATGCTCGGCGCTGCCGCGTTCAGCATGTCCGGGATCAAGGCGTTGCGTGCGATTGCCGAGACCGATTTTGGCGTCAACACGTCCATCGAACAAGTGATGCGCCTGATGGTGCCGTTCCTTGCCGCCGGCATGCGTGCCGAAACCGGCGTGACCGATCCGGTCATGGCCGCTGCCCAGTTGCGTGCGCGCAGCAAATCTACGCCGGCCGTCGCCAAGGCGTGATTGCCCCAGGTGTGCGCGGCGGCTAAGCTAGCCGCCATGCCGATTTCAGCTATTTACTCACAACCCGTTGTGCTCGCTGCGCTTATTGCGCCAGGTGAGGGCAACGGGTTGTGTGCGTTATTTAAGGAAAGTTTATGACTGCTGCCCTGCAAGGTTCGTTAATGGTCGATGTGGCCGGTACTTGGCTGACGGCCGAGGATCGCCAGTTGTTGCGCCAGCCTGAAGTGGGCGGGTTGATCATTTTTGCGCGCAATATCGAGCACCCGCGGCAAGTGCGCGAATTGAGTGCGGCCATTCGCGCGGTGCGCCCAGACCTGCTGCTGGCGGTCGATCAGGAAGGCGGGCGTGTGCAGCGCCTGCGCCAGGGCTTTGTGCGTCTGCCGGCCATGCGCCTGCTGGCGGATAAACCCAACGCCGAATACCTGGCCGAGCTGTGCGGCTGGATCATGGCCACTGAAGTGCTGGCGGTCGGCCTCGACCTGAGCTTCGCCCCGGTGCTTGACCTCGACTACCAACGCAGCGCCGTTGTCGGCACCCGTTCCTTCGAAGGCGATCCGGAGCGCGCTGCCGTGCTCGCGGGTGCATTCATTCGCGGCATGAACAGCGCCGGTATGGCGGCCACCGGTAAACACTTCCCGGGCCATGGCTGGGCCGAGGCGGATTCCCACGTCGCGATTCCAAACGACGAGCGCAGCCTGGAACAGATTCGCGCAAATGACCTGGTGCCTTTCGCACGCCTGAGCAAGCAATTGGCGGCGGTGATGCCGGCCCACGTCATTTATCCGCAAGTGGACGCCCAACCCGCCGGTTTCTCGCGTCGCTGGTTGCAGGATATTTTGCGTGGCGAGTTGCAATTTGACGGGGTGATTTTCAGCGATGACCTGTCCATGGCTGGCGCTCATGTGGTCGGTGATGCGGCCAGTCGAATTGAGGCGGCGCTGACGGCCGGTTGTGATATGGGGTTGGTGTGTAATGACCGTGCTGCTGCTGAGCTGGCACTGACTGCGGCGCAGCGCATGAAGGTTACGCCATCGGCGCGGATTGCGCGGATGCGTGGGCAGGCGATTGCCTCTACGGAGTACAAGCAGGATCCGCGTTGGCTGGTGGCGCTTACCGCGTTGCGCGATGCTCAGTTGATCGACTGAACACCGCGTCGCTGCCATCGCAGGCAAGCCAGCTCCCACTCTCGATTTGTGAATACATTCAAGGGTGGGAGCTGGCTTGCCTGCGATAGCGATCTAACCGTCAGCGCTTCTCTTGCTTGTTGGGCAACGGCGCAAACAACGCCTCGATATCCTCATTACCCAACTGCCAATCCCCGGTCGTGCGCCCATCCAGCACGCCTGCTGCCAGATCAGACTTTTCCTTCTGCAGGTGTTGGATCTTCTCCTCCACCGTGCCTCGCGCAATCATCTTGTACACGAACACTGGCTTCTCCTGCCCGATGCGATACGCACGGTCGGTCGCCTGGTTTTCCGTCGCCGGGTTCCACCACGGGTCATAGTGGATCACCGTATCCGCCTCGGTCAGGTTCAAGCCCACGCCGCCGGCCTTCAGGCTGATCAGAAAAATCTGCAGCTTGCCGCTCTGAAAATCCTTCACTGGCGTGCGCCGGTCGCGGGTCTGGCCGGTGAGTAATGCGTAGGGCACGCCGCGTTTTTTCAGCTCGGCTTCGATCAGGCTCAGCATCGAGGTGAACTGCGAGAACAACAATATCCGGCGCCCTTCGGCAAACAGCTCTTCGAGCATCTCCAGCAGGCTGTCGAGTTTGCCCGAGCTGCTGCCACGGGCGGGCAGGGTGGCGTCGTTGACCAGGCGCAGGTCGCAGCACACCTGGCGCAACTTGAGCAGCGCTTCAAGAATGATGATCTGGCTGCGCGCCACGCCCTTGCGGGTGATTTCGTCGCGCACCTTCTTGTCCATGGCCAGGCGCATGGTTTCGTACACGTCGCGCTGGGCCTCATTGAGGTCGACCCAATGGATGATCTCGGTCTTGGGCGGCAGCTCGGTGGCCACCTGCTCTTTGGTGCGGCGCAGCAGGAAAGGTTTTATCCGACCGTTGAGGTGTTGCAAGCGCACCTCACTGGCGCGCTTTTCGATGGGCACGCGGTAATCGCGGTTGAAGCTTTTTACGTCACCCAGCCAGCCCGGCAGCAGAAAGTGGAACAGCGACCACAGCTCGCCCAAGTGGTTTTCCAGCGGCGTGCCGCTCAGGCACAGGCGCTGGCGAGCAGTGAGCTCGCGCGCGGCCTGGGCAGCCTTGCTGTTGGGGTTCTTGATGTATTGGGCTTCATCGAGGATCAGCACATGCAAGGGCAGGGCGGCGAGCGTGTCGATGTCCTTGGGCAGCAGCGCGTAGGTGGTCAGCAGCAGGTCATAGTCCTGCAAATGGGGGAAATGTTTCTTACGGCCAGCGCCGTATAGCGCCTGCACCCGCAGTTGCGGTGTGAAGTGCGCCGCCTCATCCAGCCAGTTGGGAATCAGGCTGGTGGGCATCACCACCATGCACGGTCGGTCGAGGCGTCCGGCGGCCTTTTCGCTGAGAATATGCGCCAGGGCCTGCAGGGTTTTGCCCAGGCCCATGTCATCGGCAAGGATCCCGCCGACATCGAGCTGACGCAGCGACTGCATCCAGCTCAAGCCTTCCAGCTGATACGGGCGCAAGGTCGCGTTCAAGCCCTCGGGCGCCACGCAGGTGAAGTCCTTGATGTCGCGCAGGCGCTGGGCGAAATTGCGGATCTTCTCACCGCCTTCCCATTGCAGCGGCAGGTCTTCCAGCGGGTTCAGGCGAATGGCGTCGGCTTTGGCCAGACGCAAGCTGGTGGTGCCGGTTTCCTGTAGGTAAAACTCGCCAAGGGTTGCCAGCACCGGCTTGAGCCTGCCGTACGGCAAAGCCACTTGCAGCGGGCCGTGGCCGTTGGGCAGGCCGGGAATATTCACCAGGATCAGCTCGTCGTCACGGCGCCGGGCAAGTTTTTCCGGGTTGAGGATTTCGGTATGCGAACGCATCAAGTTGAGCAAAATCGGCAACAGGCTCAGGCGCTCGCCATTGACGATAATCCCCAGCTCCAGGTCGAACCAGTCGCGTTCCGGGCCTTCGTCGACGGTGGCGTACCAGTCATCGACGGTGCTCAAGTCGAAACCGAAATCCTCATCGATCTGCAACTCCCAACCCTCGGCGCGCAAGGTCGGCGAGGCGTTGAGGGTGAAGTTCAACCAGGCGCTGTCATTGACCATTTCGAACAATTCACCGGCACTCTCCGGCAAGGCCTTGCTCTGGCGTGTAGCGATCTTGAAGCCCAGCAGGCGCAGTTGTTCGCGATAGGGTTGCTCCAGTTCCGGATGGCGCTTGATGCGCAGGCTCTGGGTTTCCTGGCGCACGATGATGTCGGCGTTTTTTTGCCCGCTGACATAGTTGCCCAGGTAATTGAACGACAGCGCCGCACGGTGCTGGATATAGCGCTGCATCTTGCCATTACGCGGTTCAAACGCGCTGAACTCCACGCTGGCCAGCCACAGGCGCGGCACTGGCCGCACATCTTCCATCACCACCTGTGGCAGCACCACGCGGTTATCCAGCACGGCCTGGAGTTTTTCCAACAGCTCGGCATCTTGCGCAGCGGCCGGGTAGGCCAGGGTTTCCTGGACCTTGAGCAGCACGGCCGCGATGTGTTTGCAGTTGGTGTGTACCGGGCAGGTGCAGCGGCTGTCCACCAGGATCAGCGTGCCCTTGGCCGATTCGCGCAGCGAGATGGTTTGTCGGTAAACATTGCCGCCCGAGCCTTCGCAGCTGGCGATGATGGTGCTGTCGCCGGACTCGACGATGCGCACACGGTTTTCCAGGGCGTAACGCCGCCCGCGCTCAAGGCTTTGCTCTTTAAAGCGATTGGCCCACGAAGGGGCCAGGGGTTTGGTCAACGACGACGTCAGGGGCATGGCGCTGGATCAGTCCTGAATGTCGGGCGGTGGCGCACTGGGTGGTTTGGCGGTCAGCGAAGTGATCTTGATCAGCAGCGCCAAGTGGCCGCCATCCAGGTAATTGAGTTGGTTGTTCTTGGTGCGCACGTCTTGCTGGCTCAAGTGTTCGCTGGCAATCACGCTGCCATTGGCGTCGAACTGGTTGATCCAGAAATCCGCGTCGATATCGGTAAAGCGCCCCAGTTGCAGGTTCAGCGTGCCTTCGATGGGGAACTGGCCGAACTGCTCCTGGCCGTCGGTAATGGCCAGCTTCACGGGTTGCTCGCCCAGGTTCTGATCCCAGGCCCGGTGCAGCAATACGGTGTAACTATTGTCCGCACTGAGCTTGTCGACGATGTTGCCCAGCCGCGGTGGGCTCAGCTTGTCGGTCGGCAACCGCGCAGCGCCGGCATCCCAGTTTTCCGGCGCGGCGCGGCTGTTGATCACCGGTTCGGCGTTCTGGCGCACCAGGATCATTTCAACCAGGTACGGGCTGTCGGCAAACGCCGAAGGTGCGACCACCACCAACACTAAGCTCAGAATGCGGAACAGGCGCATGGGGGCGTCCTTCAAGCAGATTTCGGGATGAGGCGCTCAAACAGCGCCTCCAGGGTATTGAAGCGTTCTTCGGCACGCTCCATCGGCACCATGAATTTGAACAGCGTAGCCCCTTCGAACTTGTAGCGGTTGGGTTGGCCCTGAATCAGTTTGATCAGCACCAATGGGTCCACCGGCGTTTGCGCCTCGAACTCGATGCGCCCACCCTGCGGCCCGGCGTCGACTTTCTTGATGCCCAGCTGTTCGGCCTGCAATTTCAGCAGCGTCAGGCGCACCAGGTTCTTGGTTGGCTCGGGCAGCAGGCCGAAGCGGTCGATCATCTCGACTTGCAAGTCCTTGAGGCCTTCTTCGTCGGTGGCCGAGGCGATGCGCTTGTACAGAATCAGCCGCGCGTGCACGTCGGGCAGGTAGTCCTCGGGAATCAGCGCCGGCAAACGCAGGTTGATTTCCGGGCCGCCGCCCAAGGGTTGGTCGAGGTTCGGTTGTTCGCCCTTGCGGATGGCTTTCACTGCGCGCTCGAGCATCTCCATATACAAGGTGAAACCCACGGCCTGGATCTGTCCGCTCTGGCCGTCGCCGAGCAGTTCGCCGGCGCCACGGATTTCCAGGTCGTTGGTGGCCAGTACAAAACCGGCACCGAGGTCCTGGGTATTGGCGATCGCTTCCAGGCGCTTTTCGGCATCGGAGGTGATCTGTTGGCGCGGCGGAGTCAGCAGGTAGGCATAGGCCTGGTGGTGACTACGGCCCACACGGCCACGCAACTGGTGCAATTGCGCCAGGCCAAACTTGTCGGCGCGCTCGATGATGATGGTGTTGGCGCTTGGCACGTCGATGCCGGTCTCGATGATGGTCGAGGCAATCAGCACATTGAAGCGCTTGTGATAGAAGTCGCTCATGACTTGTTCGAGTTCGCGCTCGCGCATCTGCCCGTGGCCGATGGCAATACGGGCTTCCGGCACCAGTTCGGCGAGGTCGGCGGCGCATTTCTCGATGGTCTTCACGTCGTTGTGCAGGTAATACACCTGGCCGCCACGCAGCAATTCGCGCAGCAGTGCTTCCTTGACCGTGCTTTTGTTCTGCTCCATCACAAAGGTGCGCACCGACAACCGGCGCGCCGGCGGCGTGGCAATGATCGACAAGTCGCGCATGCCCGACACGGCCATGTTCAGCGTGCGTGGGATCGGCGTCGCAGTGAGCGTAAGAATGTCGACTTCGCTGCGCAGGGCCTTGAGCTGTTCTTTTTGACGCACACCAAAGCGGTGCTCTTCGTCGATGATCACCAGGCCCAGGTTCTTGATCTTCACATCGTCCGACAGCAGCTTGTGCGTACCGATCACGATATCGATCTTGCCCTCGGCCAGGTCAGCGACGGCGGCGTTGACTTCCTTGGCGGATTTGAACCGGCTCATCACTTCCACGGTCACCGGCCAGTCGGCAAAGCGATCACGGAAGCTGTTGTAGTGCTGTTGGGCGAGCAGGGTGGTGGGTACCAGGATCGCCACCTGGCGGCCACCGTGCACCGCAATAAAGGCCGCGCGCATGGCCACTTCGGTTTTGCCGAAGCCCACGTCGCCGCAGACCAGGCGGTCCATCGGCTTGGGCGCCAGCATATCGGCGCGCACCGCTTCGATGGTGGTTTGCTGGTCGGGAGTTTCTTCGAAGGCAAAGCCGGCGCTGAAGGTGGCGTAGTCGGCTTTCGGGTCGGCAAACGCATAGCCTTCGCGCGCGGCACGGCGGGCATAAATGTCGAGCAACTCGGCCGCTACGTCGCGCACCTGTTCGGCGGCCTTGCGCTTGGCTTTCTGCCAGGTCTCGGAGCCCAGGCGATGCAACGGCGCCAGCGCGTCGTCGCTGCCGGTATAGCGGGCGATCAGGTGCAGGCTGGCCACCGGCACATAGAGCTTGGCGCCTTCGGCGTATTCCATCGTGAGGAATTCGGCGGCCTGGTTGTCGATCTCCAGGGTCTGCAGGCCCAGGTAACGGCCCACGCCGTGGTCGATATGCACCACCGGCGCGCCTTCGCGCAGCTCGGTGAGGTTCTTGATCACCGCGTCGTTGTTGGCGTCGGCGCGTTTTTCACGGCGCCGGCGCTGCATCACTCGCTGACCGAACAGCGGGCTCTCGGCGATGAGTGCCAGCGCCGGGTCGTCCAGCAACAAGCCTTCGTCCAGCGGCGCAATGGTGATCGCCAGGCGCTCTTTGCCGGCGACGAAATCCGGCCAGCTGTCGACGGTTTTCGGGCGCAGCTTCAGGCGTTCCAGCAATTCCAGCAGCACTTCGCGACGGCCGGCGGATTCGGCGGTAAACAGCACGCGACCAGGGAAGTCGCCAAGGAAATTCGACAGCGCTTCCAGTGGCTGGGTGGCTTTGGCCTGGATCGCCAAGTCCGGCAGCGTGCTCGCCGGGAAACGCTCGCGACCACTGCCGGTGTCCACGTCCTGCTGGCTGGCGACCACGCGCGGCCAGTTTTTCAGGCGGGCGAAGCAGTCTTCCACCGGCAGGAACAGCTCGGCGGGCGGCAATAAAGGTCGCGACGGGTCGACGCGGCGCTCTTCGTAGCGGTTGCGCACGTCGTTCCAGAAGTTTTCCGCCGCCTGCTCGATGCCCGGCAGCGAGAACACTTGGGTGTCTGCGGGCAGGTAATCGAACAGGGTGGAGGTTTCGTCGAAGAACAGCGGCAGGTAGTACTCGATACCGGCCGGTGTAATCCCGCTGCTTAAATCCTGAAAGATCGGGCAGCGGCGGAAGTCGACGTCGAAGCGTTCGCGAAAGCGCGCCTTGAAGCGCGTGACCGCGTCTTTTTGCAGCGGGAATTCGCGCGCCGGCAGCAGCTTGATCGACTCTACTTTGTCGATGGAGCGCTGGTTGTCCGGGTCGAAGGTGCGCAACGTCTCGATTTCGTCATCGAACAGGTCGATGCGGTACGGCAGTTTGCTGCCCATCGGAAACAGGTCGATCAACGCACCACGCACCGCGAATTCGCCGTGTTCGTACACCGTGTCGACGCAGCGGTAGCCGCTGGCTTCCAGGCGCGTGCGCATCTGCTCTACATCGAGTTTCTGGCCGACATCCAGCACCAGGCTGCTGCCGAGCAGGAACTTGGTCGGCGCCAGGCGGTGCAGGGCGGTGGTGATCGGCACCACCAGCACGCCGTGCGCCAGTTCCGGCAGGCGGTACAGGCTGGCAATGCGCTGGGAAATGATGTCCTGGTGCGGCGAGAACAGGTCGTAGGGCAGGGTTTCCCAGTCGGGGAAATGCAGCACCGGCAAATCGGGGGCGAAGAAGCTCAGCTCCTGCTCCAGCCGCTCGGCGCTTTGGCTGTCGGCGGTGAGTAGCAGGGTAAAGCGCTTGGCTGCGCTGGCAGCCTCGGCAATGGCCAGGCTCAGGGCGGCACCGGGCAGGTTGCCCCAGTGCTGTTTACCTGCCGCGGCAGGGAGAAGCGGTAGACGCAGAACGGGCACGGAAGGTTGAGCTCCAAGCGTTGCGACAAAGTCGGTAATTGTAGCGGCCCAAGGTGCCGCCTGTCAGTTGCTGACTGAACCTATTACGGTTTGCAGGAAATGTAGTGGCTAAGACAAACAATGGCGGGTTTTGACTCAATATGTAGTGCCATTTTGTGCAGATGTTTCGGAGGGTTACGGACAAGTCGGCGTTGGCGCTCAACCAGCGGCCTTCTGGAAGCCGCGTATTTACTGGGCTGCAGCGGTGTGTGATTTTTTCGCAAGCACTTTTTGTTGCCCGACGCGCATTGCTCCGAGGCCGGTCGGGCGGCATAATGTAGCCCCTTTTTTCTGCCCCTACATGTGGAAGGTTCCCGTGACTCAGAAGCCCGACCAGTGTCTTGGTGAATGGATCGACCGTGAAGCACTCGCTGAAGCGATGATTCCGCTTATCGGTCAGCTGTACCGCAATAACAATGTGGTGAGCTCGATCTATGGCCGCAGCCTGATCAACCAGTCAGTCATCGCGATTCTCAAAGCCCATCGCTTTGCTCGCCATCGTTCTGCCGACGACAGCGAACTCTCCGTCCACGAAACATTCCCTCTGCTTAAAGCCATGAGCGAGCTCAAGCTCGGCGCGGCTTCGGTAGACCTGGGCAAGTTGGCTTACAAGTTCCGCAAAGAAGGTGCCGGCCGCAGCGCCGAGCAGTTCGTGCGTGAAGAAATGGCCGATGTGGTTGGCCAGCAAAACGCTGCAGCCCGCAAAGGCACCGACGTGGTGTTGTACGGCTTCGGTCGTATCGGCCGCCTGCTGGCGCGCATCCTGATCGAAAAAACCGGTGGCGGCGACGGCCTGCGCCTGCGTGCCATCGTGGTGCGTAAAGGCGCCGAGAACGACCTGACCAAGCGTGCCAGCCTGCTGCGCCGCGACTCGGTACATGGCCCGTTCAACGGCACCATCGTCATCGACGAAGAAAACAACACCATCACCGCCAACGGTAACCTGATCCAGGTGATCTACGCGAAGAACCCGGCCGAGGTGGATTACACCCAATACGGCATCAAGGACGCACTGCTGGTGGACAACACCGGTGTATGGCGTGATGCCGAAGGCCTGGGCCAGCACCTGGCCTGCCCAGGTATCGACCGCGTTGTACTGACTGCGCCTGGCAAGGGCAAGCTCAAGAACATCGTGCACGGTATCAACCACGGCGAAATCACCGCTGACGACAAGATCGTGTCCGCTGCTTCCTGCACCACCAACGCCATCGTGCCGGTGCTGAAGGCTGTGAATGACAAGTTCGGCATCGTGAATGGTCACGTTGAAACGGTTCACTCGTACACCAACGACCAGAACCTGATCGACAACTTCCACAAAGGCGATCGCCGCGGCCGTAGCGCCGCGTTGAACATGGTGATCACCGAGACCGGTGCCGCCACCGCTGCTGCCAAGGCCCTGCCTGAGCTGGCCGGCAAGCTGACCGGTAACGCTATCCGCGTACCGACGCCGAACGTGTCGATGGCCATTCTCAACCTGAACCTTGAGAAAGCCGCCACCCGCGAAGAGATGAACGAGTACCTGCGCTACATGGCGCTGCACTCCGACCTGCATAAGCAGATCGACTTCGTTAACTCGCAGGAAGTGGTGTCCACCGACTTCGTGGGCTCGCGCCACGCCGGTGTGGTCGACGCTGAAGCGACCATTACCCAGGACAACCGCGTTGTGCTGTACGTGTGGTACGACAACGAGTTCGGCTACAGCTGCCAGGTGGTTCGTGTGATGGAAGACATGGCCGGGGTTAACCCGCCAGCATTCCCGCGCTAAGCCTTTGCGGTAAATGAAAAAGCCCCGACTGGTTCGGGGCTTTTTTGTGGCTGTTGGTTTTGTGGTGAATATCAGGGCCTCATCGCAGGCAAGCCAGCTCCCACATTTCGACTTGT
This sequence comes from Pseudomonas sp. PA-5-4B, assembly GCF_021606215.1. Classification (NCBI taxonomy): domain Bacteria; kingdom Pseudomonadati; phylum Pseudomonadota; class Gammaproteobacteria; order Pseudomonadales; family Pseudomonadaceae; genus Pseudomonas; species Pseudomonas sp. PA-5-4B. Next base: position 91,273 of record NZ_WKDB01000017.1, read on the forward strand.
GAACACCGTCAAATGTGGGAGCTGGCTTGCCTGCGATAGCGGTCTATCAGGCGCCGCCAACCACCGAAGCCTGCGCCGTCCGCAATTCATGCCGATTGCCTTTAAACAGCACCAACGTCGCAATCAGCCCCAACACCGCCGCACCACTGAGCCAAATCCCTGGCGCCGCCTTGTTATCCAGCACATGGATCAGGTAAGTACAGGCCGCCGGCGTAAACCCACCGAAGGTCGCCGTTGCCAGGCTATAAGCCAGCGAGAATCCAGTGGTGCGCACTTCAATCGGCATGATCTCGGTAAGCGCCACCACCATCGCCCCGTTGTACGAGCCATACAGGAACGACAACCACAACAGCACGATCAGCAGATGGCTGAAACTCGGATTCGCCACCAGCCACGACAGCGCCGGATACGCTGTGAGAATTGCCAGAATCGTCGCACCCAGCAGCAAGGGTTTGCGCCCGATCTTGTCGGACACCGCGCCCATCACCGGCAGCCAGATAAAGTTGGAGATGCCCACGCACACCGTCACCAGCAATGCGTCGAAGTCAGACAGGTGCAGTTCGGCCTTGCCGAAGGTCGGGGTGTAAGCGGTAATGAGGTAGAACGACACGGTGGTCATCACCACCAGCGCCATGCCGGCGATGACGATGCCAAAGTTCTGGCCGATCGAACGCACGATTTCCTGCAGGGTAGGGCGGTGTTTACGTGCCTGGAACTCTGGGGTTTCCTCCAGCGAACGGCGAATCACGAAGATCACCGGCACGATCAGGCAGCCGATCAGGAACGGCACGCGCCAGCCCCAGTCGCCCATCTCTTCCGGGCTGAGCCAGTGGTTGAGGCCCACGCCGAGCAAACCGGCGAACACCACCGCAGCCTGCTGGCTGGCGGACTGCCAACTGACGAAAAAGCCCTTGCGGCCCGGTGTGGCGATTTCTGCCAGGTACACCGACACACCGCCCAGCTCGACGCCGGCAGAGAAACCCTGAAGCAGTCGACCGAACAGCACGATCAGCGGCGCGGCCACACCCAATGTGGCGTAGCCGGGCACACAGGCAATCAGGATGGTGCCGGCGGCCATCAAGGCCAGCGTGATGACCAGGCCCTTTTTGCGGCCGTGGCGGTCGATATAGGCGCCAAGGAAGATTGCGCCCAGTGGCCGCATCAGGAAACCGGCGCCGAAGGTCGCAAGCGATAGCATCAACGAGGCAAACGCGCTGTCGCTGGGAAAGAAGGTCTTGGCAATGGCCGTGGCGTAGAAGCCGTAGACCATGAAGTCGAACATCTCGAGGAAGTTGCCGCTGACAACGCGAAAAATCGCTTTGCCTTTGCCCGTGGTAGTGGACATGTCATGCACTCATGTTGGCTGTCTTATTAGTGATCCCTGGTCATTACTCGTCCTTGCTGCAGTTTTGTAACCATATGTGTATTGGCCATTACCGGCAATAAAAATTGATAGCAAGCATGACTAAATGCGCAGTTGTCGAGGGCGATGAAAATCAAATGTGGGAGCTGGCTTGCCTGCGATAGCGGTGTGTCAGTCCGCAAATGGATGGCTGACCCACCGCTATCGCAGGCAAGCCAGCTCCCACAGGGTTCTTTGGTGTTTTTGGGGGCGTTGGTTAGTTCAGGAGGGCGTTGCGCAGGCTGTCCGACAGGCCTTTCGGCGCGAGCCAGATACCGAGGTAGGCTTTCGCCAATTCATCATCGCGACTGCTGAACACCACTTGCTCATTGATCTCCAGGCTCAGCCCACGCCCAGGACGAAAATCCAGGGCGTAACGGTCACCGCTGCGAATGTTGCGGAAACTGGCGTGCAGTTGGTCCAGCTCAGGCTTCAGGCGGGCGAGGGTTGCAGCGGATTGCTGACGTTCAAGGGTAGCCGTAGCGGCCTTGATCACATCATTGCGGTCGATGTCGCGAAAGTAATACAGCGCCAGGCGCACAGCCTTTCGCTGGTCCCAGGCCTGTCTGGCGTTGACGTCTGCCGGGGCATACAGCGCTGCCGCGTACACATCCGCCCAGAGATACACCAGCACTGCCTGGTTTTTCAGCACCAGCTCATGCGTTTGCGCAGCAAAACCGGCTTGCTTAAGCCGACTCGCTTCACTGGCGTGCGCCGTCAGCGAAAAAATCATCATTAAACAGAAAACCACATGCCGCATAATGGCCCCGCCTGCGAAGGTGCGTGTCAGCAGTGTAATGCCAGTTTGCAGTTCCTGTAGTAAAGGCAAGACTGGCCTACGACGCGACCAAGGGTTAATGTGCGCGGCGTTGAGCCTTATATAGACTGTGCCCCGGCTCACACACTTGAGCCAAAAATTTCCTTCATGCCCGCTGGCCGCGGCATGATTTAGCCAGGCGTCCAACCGTACGCCTGGCCTGTTCTGAGGAGTACGCATGGCTGTCTACAACTACGACGTGGTGGTACTGGGTTCCGGCCCGGCTGGAGAAGGTGCGGCAATGAACGCCGCCAAAGCGGGGCGCAAGGTGGCGATGGTCGATAGCCGTCGCCAGGTCGGCGGTAACTGCACCCACCTGGGTACCATCCCGTCCAAGGCCTTGCGTCACTCGGTGCGCCAGATCATGCAGTTCAACACCAACCCGATGTTCCGGGCCATTGGTGAGCCGCGCTGGTTCTCGTTCCCGGACGTGCTTAAAAGCGCCGAGAAAGTCATCTCCAAGCAAGTTGCGTCTCGCACGGGTTACTACGCCCGTAACCGCGTCGACCTGTTTTTTGGCACCGGCAGTTTCGCCGACGAGCAAACCGTCGAAGTGGTCTGCGCCAATGGCGTGGTCGAGAAGCTGGTGGCCAAGCACATCATCATCGCCACCGGTTCGCGCCCGTATCGCCCAGCCGATATCGATTTCCACCACCCGCGTATCTACGATAGCGACACCATCCTGAGCCTGGGCCACACCCCGCGCAAACTGATCATCTATGGCGCCGGCGTGATCGGCTGTGAATACGCCTCGATCTTCAGTGGCCTGGGTGTGCTGGTGGAGCTGGTCGACAACCGTGACCAGTTGCTGAGCTTCCTCGACTCGGAAATCTCCCAGGCGTTGAGCTACCACTTCAGCAACAACAACATCACCGTGCGCCACAACGAAGAGTACGAGCGGGTCGAAGGCCTGGATAACGGGGTGATTTTGCACCTCAAGTCCGGCAAGAAGATCAAGGCCGACGCCTTGCTGTGGTGCAACGGTCGTACCGGCAACACCGACAAGCTGGGCATGGAAAACATCGGGGTCAAGGTCAACAGCCGTGGCCAGATCGAAGTGGATGAGAATTACCGCACCTGCGTACCGAACATCTACGGTGCCGGTGACGTGATCGGCTGGCCGAGCCTGGCCAGTGCTGCGCATGACCAGGGCCGTTCGGCCGCTGGCAGCATCGTCGACAATGGCAGCTGGCGTTATGTGAACGACGTGCCGACCGGGATCTACACGATTCCCGAGATCAGCTCGATCGGCAAGAACGAACACGAACTGACCAAGGCCAAGGTGCCTTATGAAGTCGGCAAGGCGTTCTTCAAGAGCATGGCGCGTGCGCAGATCGCCGGTGAGCCGCAAGGCATGCTGAAGATCCTGTTCCACCGTGAAACCCTTGAGGTTCTCGGCGTGCATTGCTTCGGCTACCAGGCCTCCGAGATCGTGCACATCGGCCAGGCGATCATGAGCCAACCGGGTGAGCAAAATACCCTCAAGTATTTCGTAAACACCACGTTCAACTACCCGACCATGGCCGAAGCCTATCGGGTAGCGGCCTACGACGGCCTCAACCGGCTTTTTTGAGCGGCTCCGGCCGGTGGCCTGAGCCGGCCGGGGAGACCGATTTCAGTAATTCTCGAGGGTGGCAGTGGCCAAACCGGGAAAGTCTGTAATCAGGCTATCTACGCCGAAGTCGGCGAGCCTGCGCATCAGCGCAGGTTCGTTGACCGTCCACACGGACACGTGCAAACCCTGACGCTGGGCTTTTTCCAGGCGCTCGGGGGTGCACAACGTCCAGTTCAACGCCAAGTACTCACAGCCGTAGTTCTGCGCGACCTTCAACGGGTCGAGCCAGGCGTATTCGGCCACCAGGCCGCGTGACAGGTCCGGGGTGAGCTCCACCGCCGCTTTTAATACTTCCCGAGAACTTGAGGTCACGGTGACCTTGTCCATCAGGCCATGCCGCACGGCCATCTCGCGGATCGCCAGCACAGTGGTCGCGGCGCGGGTGCGCGAGGCACTTTTGACTTCCAGCTGCCAGTGATCGAAGTCGCACTGTTCGAACAGTTCGTCCAGGCGGGGAATCGGGCACGGTTTGACCCAGCCTGGGCCACCTTTGCGCGCGTCCATCTTTACCAGGTCGGCGGCTGAATATTCGACGACCTTGCCGCGCCGGTCGGCGGTGCGCTTGAGGGTCGGGTCGTGGATCACCATCAACTCGCCGTCCATGGACAGGTGCAAGTCCAGTTCGCAACGGCGTACACCGTGCTTGAGGCACTCCTGAAAGCTGGTCAGGGTGTTTTCCGGTGCTTCGCCTTTGGCACCGCGGTGGCCGTAAATCAGGGTCACAGTTGCTCCTTTGCGCCAGATAGGCTGGCGTGTTCAATACGTATTCAGAGGTCGTCGCTTTGTTCCCGGGCCAGACGGCGTTCCTGTGCCTGTTTCTGCAGGATATAGCGCGCCAGCAACTGGCGTTGGGCGTCGGTCATGGATTCGAACTCCGTGCCCACGTCAAAACCATCGCCTTTGGGCTCGCAATGCGTCACGCGTGCGCGCAGCAGCAGGCCGAGCGCCTGGGGCATCAGCACCAGCTTGACCGCCAGGTGCGCGCCGGGCGCCAGCGGCGTGGGGTACTGGAAGTCGATGCCGCCTTCGGAGATGATCACCGGCTGCGGTGCGCCGACTTCGTCCAACAGACCACGGGCCATGATCTGGCTGAGCAGGTCCACGCGTTTGTTCTGGACTTTGAGAAAGGCCGCCAGGCTGCGATCTTTCTCGCTGATCTGGCGCAGCAGGTGCTGGGCTTCGAATTCGCTGAGGTGCAGTTCGCTGAGCAGATTGAACAGCGGGGAATCATCCAGCAACACTTCCTTGCTCGCCGCTTCCGGGGCAGGCAGTGTGCTGATTTGAAGTGCGATCATGTCGTCGATACGGTAGTATTCGCGGCGTTCTTCTTCATCTAATGTCGACATGGCGAACCCCAGGTAACGGTAATGGTCAGAGTGTAAAGCTGCTTACCAGACCCCGCCACCGGGACGTCTTCTTTTCCTCCGAACAAGCCCCGACATGTTCAGACCTCTCTTCGTATTTATCGGCACGCGTTATACCCGTGCAAAGCGCCGCAATCATTTTGTGTCGTTCATTTCCCTGACCTCGATGATCGGGCTCGCCTTGGGCGTGGTCGTGATGATCGTGGTGCTGTCGGTGATGAACGGCTTCGATCATGAGATGCGCACCCGCGTGCTGGGCATGGTGCCCCACGCGACCATCGAGTCCGATGAACCCATCAACGACTGGCAAAGCCTGGCCTCCAAGGTCAAGCAGAACCCCAAGGTGGTGGCCGTTGCGCCCTTTACCCAGATGCAGGGCCTGCTGACCAACGACGGCAAGGTGCAGAAGATCCTGCTCAATGGCGTCGACCCGGCCCAGGAACGTAACGTGTCGATCATCGACAAGTTTATGTTGCAGGGCAAACTCGACGACCTGGCGCCCGGCAGCTTCGGCATCGTGATCGGCGACAAGGCCGCGGCCAAGCTCGGCGTGGGCATCGGCGACAAGCTGACCTTCGTCGCGCCGGAAGTCACCGTGACCCCGGCCGGCATGTTTCCGCGCATGAAGCGCTTTACCGTGGTCGGCACCTTCCACGTCGGCGCCGGCGAAATCGACGGCTACCTGGGGCTTACCAACCTCACTGACCTGGCGCGCCTGCATCGCTGGCAGCCGGATCAGGTGCAGGGCCTGCGCCTCAAGTTCAACGACCTGTTCGATGCGCCGCGCGGCGCCTGGGAAATCGCCCAGCACCTGGGCGACTCGCAGTACTACGCCCGTGACTGGACCCGCACCCACGGCAACCTCTACCAGGCCATCCGCATGGAAAAAGCCATGATTGGCCTGCTGTTGCTGCTGATCGTCGCCGTGGCTGCGTTCAACATCATCTCCACGCTGGTGATGGTGGTGAACGACAAGAAGGGCGATATCGCCATCCTGCGTACCCTTGGCGCCACGCCGGGCCAGATCATGGCGATCTTCATGGTGCAGGGCACCGTGATCGGTGTGGTCGGCACCTTGATCGGCACCGCCGTCGGCATTCTGGCCGCGCTGAACGTCAGCGCCGCCATTGCCGCGCTGGAAAAAGTCATCGGCCACAAGTTTCTCAACGCTGACGTCTACTTCATCGACTACTTGCCGTCCCAGGTTCAGGCCCAGGACGTGTTGATGGTGGGCGGCGCCGCGTTGCTATTGAGTTTCCTTGCCACCCTGTATCCAGCCTGGCGCGCGGCACGCACCCAGCCAGCACAGGCCTTACGTTATGAGTGAATCGGGCATGAGTGAAAAAGCTATCTTGAGCTGCCGCAACCTGGGCAAATCCTACGAGGAAGGCCCGGAGTCGGTAGTGGTGTTGTCCAACCTGCAGCTGGAACTGCACCCGGGCGAGCGCGTGGCGATCGTCGGCAGTTCCGGTTCCGGCAAAAGTACCTTGCTCAACCTGTTGGGCGGCCTGGATACGCCTTCCGAGGGCAGCGTGTGGCTGGCCGGCGAAGAACTGTCGGCACTGGGTGAAAAAGCCCGTGGCCAACTGCGCAACCGTTCGCTCGGTTTTGTGTACCAGTTCCACCACCTGCTGCCGGAATTCACCGCACTGGAAAACGTGTGCATGCCGCTGCTGATCGGCAAGACCGCGATCCCGGAAGCCCGCCAGCGCGCCAAGGCACTGCTGGAGCGCGTCGGCCTCGGCCATCGCCTGGAGCACAAACCGGCGGAACTGTCCGGCGGGGAGCGCCAGCGTGTGGCCATCGCCCGTGCCCTGGTGAACAACCCAGGCCTGGTGATGCTCGATGAGCCGACCGGCAACCTCGACTCGCACACCGCGCAAGGCATCAAGGACTTGATGCTGGAACTGAGCACCCAGATGCGCACCGCGTTCCTGGTGGTCACCCATGACATGAGCATGGCCCGCCAGATGGACCGCGTGTTGCACCTGCAGGAAGGTCATCTGGTCGCCATCTGACCCGTTTCAAGCCTGGCTTTTTTAAGCCAGGCTTTTTCATTTTTTTAAACGGTGCCCGCGAATGTTCAGACCGTTATCGATTTTTATCGGCACGCGCTATACCCGCGCCAAGCGCCGCAACCGTTTTGTCTCGTTTATCTCGATGACCTCGATGATCGGCCTCGCCCTGGGCGTGCTGGCGATGATCGTGGTGCTGTCGGTAATGAACGGCTTCCAGCGTGAAATGAGCACGCGCATCCTCGGCATGGTGCCCCACGCCACTATCGTCGGTGTAAACCCGATTGATAACTGGCAGCCCGTGGCCGCCGCCGCGCTGAAGAACCCCGAGGTCACCGCTGCGGTGCCGTTCACACAGATGGACGGCATGTTCTCCTACAAGGGCGCGATGCAGCCGATCGAGATCAGCGGCGTTGACCCGGCCCAGGAAGGCAAGGTGTCGATCGTTGCCCAGCATATCGTGCGCGGCAAACTCGAAAACCTGAAGGCCGGCGAGTTCGGCGTAGTGATCGGCGACATCACCGCTCGGCGCTTTCGCCTGAATGTGGGCGACAAGCTGACCCTGATCGTGCCGGAAATCAGCACGGCCGCACCGGGTGGCATCACCCCGCGCATGCAGCGCTTGAACGTGGTCGGTATCTTCAAGGTCGGTGCCGAGCTGGATGGCTCCATGGCCCTGATCAACATGGCCGACGCCGCCGAGATCCAGCATTGGCAGCCGAACCAGGTGCAAAGCGTGCGCCTGGCGGTAAAAGACTTGTACGCGGCCCCCAAGGTTTCGGCCGACATTGCCGCGAGCCTCGGCGCCGACTACAAGCCGGATGACTGGACCCACACCCAGGGCAGCCTGTTCAGTGCAATGAAGATGGAAAAGACCATGATCGGCTTGCTGTTGCTGATGATCGTCGCCGTCGCTGCGTTCAACATCATCGCCACCCTGATCATGGTGGTGAACGACAAAGGCGCGGACATCGCGATTTTGCGCACCATCGGCGCCACGCCACGGCAGATCATGGCGATCTTCATGGTGCAGGGCACGGTGATTGGTATTGTCGGCACCCTGATCGGCGGCGTGCTGGGTGTGATTGCGGCGCTGAACGTGAGTGAACTGGTGGGCTGGCTGGAGCGCGTGACCGGGCAGCATATCTTCAGTTCGGACGTGTACTTCGTCAGCAACCTGCCTTCCGAGCTGCAAGGCGGCGATGTGCTGCTGATTTGCACGGCCGGGTTTGTGTTGAGCTTTATGGCGACGATTTACCCGGCGTATCGGGCGGCGAAGATTGAGCCGGCGCATGCCCTCAGGTATTCGTAAACGCTAAGACCGCTATCGCAGGCAAGCCAGCTCCCACATTTTGATGTGTGAATACATTCGAATGTGGGAGCTGGCTTGCCTGCGATAGGGCCGGCCCAGCTTGCATCAATCCCCCTTGGGCAACTCAATCACAAACCTGGTCCACCCGGCTTCAGATTCACAATAAATCCTCCCTCCATGCGCCCGCACAATCGACTGGGTAATCGCCAACCCCAGCCCCGCATGTTCACTGCTGCCTTCACGGCGCGCGGGGTCTGCCCGATAGAACCGATCAAACAATTTAGGTAACAAAGCCGCTGGAATACCTTCCCCGGTATTGGCCACAGTCAGCGTCACAGCCTGTGCGCTTTCCATAATCCGCACCCGCACCTCGCCACCCACCGGGGTAAACCGCAGCGCGTTATCCAGCAAGTTCGACACGGCCCGGCGCAACATACCGCGATCGCCCGCCGTTTGAGCCGTGCCTTCGCACACCAGATTGACCTGCGCGTCTTCGGCCAACAGCGCAAAAAACTCCAGCAACGCCTCCACTTCATCGTGCAGCGCCAGCGCTTCGCGCTTGGGCATCAGCAGGCCATGGTCGGCTTTGGCCAGGTACAACATGTCATTCACCAATTGCGCCATCCACTGCAACTCCTCCAGGTTGCTGTGCAGCGCCTCGCGGTAGTCCTCCAGCGGGCGCGGCTGGGTGAGGATCACCTGGGTTTGAGTCAGCAGGTTCGACAGGGGCGTGCGCAGTTCATGGGCGATATCGGCGGAGAAAGACGAGAGGCGCTGGAACGCGTCGTCGAGCCGTCCCAGCATCGCGTTAAACGCTTGGGCGAGTTCGGCCAGTTCCACCGGCATTTGCGCCTGGGGCAATCGTTGGGTCAGGGAGTGGGCCGACACGCCGGCGGCCACTTCACTCATGCGCCGTAACGGCCGCAGCCCGCTGCGCGCTGCCCATGCGCCGAGCAGCGCGGTGGCCAGGGCGGACAAGCCGACCGTGAGCCAGATCAACCGCTGCATGCGTTGCAGAAAGTGCTGGTGGTGCGTGATGTCGAGGATCAGCGACAGTTGCGGCGAGCCGGGTTGGCCCGCCAGCAACGGCGCGTTGTACACGCGGTAGTCGGTGCCCGCGTTTTGCAGGCTGTGCAGGCCGGGTGCTGCGGGCAGCGTGACGCTCGGCGCGCCATCAAACCAGCGTTGGCCGGCGGCGCTGATGCGCAAGGCGAGGTCCGGCTGGCGGCTGAGTTCGGCACGCAGTTGCGCTTCTCGCGGGGTGAAGGACGCCAGTGAGTCGACACCCTGCAAGGTGCTGCGCAGCGCGATCAGTTTGCCGTCGAGTTGCTGCTGGTCCAGCTCGATAAAGTGCGCTTCGCTGGCCTGGTTGAACAACACGCCAGCGATGAGCGAGACCACCGCCGTACAGCCGGCAAACAACAATGCCAGACGGCTGGCCAGGGACAGGCGCGCAATCAATTGCACCGTTCCTCCAGCACATAGCCCATGCCGCGCACGGTGTGGATCAGCTTGGTGGGGAAGTTGTCGTCGACTTTAAGGCGCAAGCGGCGGATCGCCACTTCGATGATATTGGTGTCACTGTCGAAATTCATGTCCCACACCTGGGAGGCAATCAGGCTCTTGGGCAGCACTTCGCCCTGGCGGCGCAGCAGCAGTTCGAGCAGGGCGAACTCCTTGGCGGTGAGGTCGATACGCTGGCCGCCGCGCTCGACGCGGCGGCGGATCAGGTCCAGGCGCAGGTCGGCCAGTTGCAGCGTGGTTTCCTGCGGGGTGCTGCTGCCACGGCGCAACAGGCTGCGCACCCGCGCCAGCAATTCGGAAAAGGCGAAAGGCTTGACCAGGTAATCGTCGGCGCCCAGCTCAAGGCCGTGCACACGGTCTTCCACGGCGTCGCGGGCGGTGAGGAACAACACCGGGATTTCCAGGCCGGCACTGCGCACGGCGTGCAGAATTTGCCAGCCGTCGCGGCCGGGCAGCATCACGTCGAGGATCAGCAGATCGTAATCGCCGGTCAGGGCCAAATGCTGCCCACTCGTGCCGTCGGCCACCAACTCGGTGGTAAAGCCAGCCTCGGTCAGGCCCTGGCGCAGGTAGTGGCCGGTTTTCGGTTGGTCTTCAACGATCAGCAGTTTCATGGGCAACTCGTGGCGACAGGTGGCGATGGGCTTTATACCGTGGGCGGCAGCGTCAGGGCGTAACCTGACAAAGTTGTAATCTAGCAGTCAGCTGGCTGGCAGCAGAGCCATCTTAAAGTGCTGACCAAGCTGGACACACTTTTTGGAGAAGCGTCATGGCGTTGCGTACACCTCTGTTATTGGCGGGCTGTTTGTTGGCATTGAGCGTTAATGCAATGGCTGATGAGGCTCACACCTACGCGTTTGGTCACCCGGCACCGGCCGATAAAGCCACGCGCACCGTGGAAGTAACCCTGCAGGACATTTCCTTTTCACCCAAGGCTCTGGATGTAAAAGCCGGTGAGACCGTTCGCTTTGTGCTGGTCAACAAAGGCCAGTTGCTGCACGAGTTCAACCTGGGTGATGCGGCGATGCACGCCAAACACCAAAAAGAAATGCTCAAGATGCAGGCCAGCGGCATGCTCACGGCCACCGGCATGGGCAAGATGGACCACGCCGCCATGGGGCATGGCGATATGGGCGAGATGGGTGGCATGAAGCATGACGATCCCAACAGCGTGCTGGTGGAACCGGGCAAGACCGCCGAGCTGACCTGGACCTTCAACAAGGCCACCGGTCTTGAGTTTGCCTGCAACATTCCGGGGCATTATCAGGCGGGCATGGTCGGCAAGCTGACCGTTGAGTGAGGCGATTCTTAAGGGCGGGAGCAAAGGCTGGTAGACTGGCGCGGTTTATTTAGCCAGGTTTCCGCCATGCATCCCGCAGCCGAACATTCGCCGCTGGGCAAGTCCAGTGAATACATCTCTACCTACACGCCGTCGTTGCTGTTCCCGATCCCTCGCGCCGCCAAATGGGCCGAGCTGGGCCTGACTGCCGAAACCCTGCCTTATAAGGGCGTGGATTTCTGGAACTGCTTCGAACTGTCGTGGCTGCTGCCATCCGGCAAGCCGGTGGTGGCCATCGGTGAATTCAGCATCCCGGCCGAGTCGCCGAACATCATCGAGTCCAAATCTTTCAAGCTGTACCTCAACTCGCTGAACCAGACCGCGTTTGCCGACACGCAAAGCCTGGAAGCCACCTTGCGCACCGACCTCAGCGCCGCCGCCGGCCTGCCTGTGAGTGTGCGCATCCGCAGCCTGGCCGAGGTTGAGGCCGAAGGCGTGATGGCGTTGCCGGGGGCGTGCATCGACGAGCTGGATATCAGTGTCAGCAACTACGAGC